>CANRVM010000007.1 GCA_947643295.1 uncultured Mycoplasmatota bacterium | reverse complement strand
TTCATTGCAATCATTAAATCTTCTCTTATCTTCTTATTACAGTTATCTAATTTGTTAATAAAATCTAGTAAATATAATCTACTAGATAGCACTTCATACTTATATTCTTGGTGGGATGTTATCATTATGATAACAGATACCCAATCATCATACTGTTCTCTTATCACTCTAGCAGCATCAACGCCTGAGCCTTCTTTCGTGACTATATCTAATAAATATATTTTAAACCCTATATCTTTCTTTACGATGTCATTAAATGATTCATTATATCTATCAAACTCATAAATTTTATAATCTATATCATAGTTCATCATAAAACAATCTATTTCTTTCATTGTTGATACCCTTAATTTTTTCTCATCTTCACAAACAATAAAATTTATCATATCATCACCATAAGTTATATTTTACCATAAATTTCCATATAATATCTAATATTAACAAAAAAGCAACTTCGTTAACTGCAAGTTACTTTTTATTTTTTGATATTTTTTCTTTCCATTTTCTTGTTCTTTTCGGATTTTTATCAGAAATAATACTCGTATGTAAAACGAACCACAATACAATTATAAAAATAACAATATAAATAATTTTTCCTAAAACAGGATCCTTTACTGTATATAAAATAGATGCCATAGCAAATAGTATATTCATTCCATAAATAATCAAAACAGTTGTTCTTTGTGAAAAGTTCATACCTAATAACTGATGATGTAAATGTTCCTTATCTGCTGAAAAAATTGGTCTTCCTTTTAATGTTCTTCTAATAATAGCAAAAAAAGTATCTAGAATCGGAATTCCCAATAGTAGAAGTGGTACAAATAAAGATGTTAGTGCCGTTCCCTTAAATTCTAATAAAGTGATAATAGCAATAATAAATCCCATAAAAGTGGCACAATCCCCTGCGAATATTTTTGCTGGATAAAAATTATGTAATAAAAAGCCTAACGTAGACCCAAACATAATAAAAGCTAAAATCATTACTAAGCTATCTCCACGTCCTTGGTAAAAGCCTATGATTCCAATCGTTAGATAGAAAATACAGCAAATACCACCACTCAATCCATCGATTCCATCTACTAAATTTATAATATTACAGCAAGCAACGATAAATAATAGTGTTAAAGGATAAGCAAAAATACCAAAGTCAAAAGAAAAACCAAAAGCAGTTACATTGTTTAGTATTATCCCCCCATAAAATACAATTACTGCAGCTGCAATAAACTGTCCTATTAATTTTTGGTGAGCTCTTATCGATTTAATATCATCTACAATTCCTGTTAGTATCATAATAAAACTACCAATTAAAATGGAATTCATTTGAATACTTTCTTTTCCAAATAACATATAACCAAATAAAAAACTTAAATATATCCCAACTGCTCCAAGCTTAGGAATTGTTTTTCTATGGATATGTCTGTTTCCTTCTTCCTCTCTTGGAACATCAATTGCTCCAATATGAAATGCGATTTTTTTCATAATTGGCATAATTATAGCCGAAACCAAAAATGTAGTTGCTACTATTTTTAATGCACTATATATATCTGCTCTCATATAAACCTCTCTTTAATATCATTATAGCAAACTTTATTAACTAAGAAAAGAAAAAACCAAAATCAATTAGTCTTCTTCTAAATCATTTGGTTTTTCGAGTAATACACCTGTACCTTCTACTACACATGTTAGAGGAGACTCTGCAATTAAAACGGGTACTGATAATTCTTTTTCTAAAAGATCCGTCAATCCCTTTAACATTGCACCTCCACCAGTTAATACAATTCCTTTATTTACAATATCTGCAGATAACTCAGGTGGCGTTTGTTCTAAAACTGTAGTAGCTGCTTTTACAATTTTATAAACACTTTCTCTTAGTGCTTCTTCTGTTTCCTGTTGTGTTATTGTTATCATATGAGGTAATCCTGTCATTAAGTTTCTTCCCTTTACATCCATCGTTTCTTTTTTGTCTGGTAAATAACAAGAAGCAAAGGTGATTTTAATATCTTCCGCTGTTCTTTCTCCTATTAATAGTTTATACTTATCTCTAATATATTTAATAATATCTTGATCAAAAACATTTCCAGCTACTCGGATAGAAGCACTAGTAACTATATCATTTAGAGAAAGTACGGCAATATCTGTTGTTCCTCCACCAATATCGATTACAATATTTGCTGTTGGTTTAGAAATATCCATACCAGCTCCTATTGCAGCTACCTTTGGTTCTTCCTCAATAAATACTCTTCTCGCACCTGTTCGCTCAGCAGCTTCTTTGATAGCATTTTTCTCAACAGGAGTAATATTAGAAGGGCAACATATTAATATTCTAGGTCTTGTAAGAAATCTTTTTCCTTTGATTTTTTTAATAAAAGAATTTAGCATAATTTCTGTTATTTCAAAATCTGCGATAACACCATCTTTCATTGGTCTTATTGCCTTTACCTTTCCAGGTGTTCTTCCTAACATATCATTTGCATCTTTTCCTACTGCAATAACTTTCTTTGTTTCTGTATCAATTGCAACAATACTAGGTTCATTTAAAACAATCCCTTGCCCTTTAATAAAAATTAATACATTTGCAGTACCCAAATCAATACCAATATCCTTTGACAACACTTCTATCACTTCCTTTTCTAATCATTATATATTCTACCATATTTTTCGAAAATTATAGTAACTTTTTTATCTTTTTTCTAAATTATTTATAAAATATTTCTTGCTATACTTATATCATAATATATTGATAGAAAAAAAGAACAATTTTTCCTATTTTATTGCTCTTTTTTTACTTCTTTATCCAAGTATAAATTTGGATCTACTACTTGACCATTTACATATACTTCAAAGTGTAAATGATTACCCATATCTTTATCTAGTTTATTTGTTCCACTTTTTCCAATTACTTGACCTTGTGTTACTGTATCATCTTTTTTTACAGATACTTCACTTAAACTTTGATAAGTAGTTACATAATTATTATCATGTTTAATTTCTACTATAGTACCTAAAATATCATCTTGTTTTACATTAGTAACTGTTCCATCTAATACGGATACTACCTCAAATGTTTCATTTAAAATATAGTCTACACCAGAATTTTGAATATAACTACCATTATAATAAGTAATTGATTTTTCTTGAACACTACTATCAGATTTATAATCATAGTAGCTCTTACCTACAGTTACTCCTTCATTGTTATAAGGCTTAATCATTTTTTCTGTCTCATTAATAACAGGTACATCTTGACTAATCACTTCTCTTGAAACATAGTTAGGAGTTTCTTCCTCTACTACTTCATTACCACTAGTTCTCATAGATTTCGTAATAAAGAAGGTACCTAACATTACAGATGTAAATAATGCTACATATAGACATGGAAGTACATATTTTTTTGGTCTTAATCTTTTCTTCATTTTCATCACCTCATTAAGAGTTTGAACAAAAAAAAAGGAATTATACTTACTTTTTTAAAATTTAAGAGAAGTAAATAAATCCATGAAGAAATTAGTAACTAAATAAATTAATGAAATACCAAGTAAAAAGTAAAATAATCTTGCTTGATATATTCTATTTTTTTTAAAGATTTGATTTATATTTACTGATTCCATAGACCAAATAACTAAAATAGTAGAAAATATATAAACAAGAAATTTACCTTGCATTCTCTTCCTCATACTTTATTATTTTATTAACTCTTCTTTGATGTCTCTCATCATTAATGGGATCTGCTTCTATAAAAGCATCTATGTATTTTTTAATATTTTCAATATCTTCCGTAAAATTAAATGTCATAACATTAGCTCCATTATCATTTCTACTTAATATGGCATCTTCTTCTGAGTTTATTTTGGCACATCTGATTCCTTTTACTTTATTCGCAGCGATAGACATACCAATTCCTGTTCTACATACTAAAATACCAATCTCTGCTTCTTTATTTACTACCTTTTCACAGACTTTAAAAGCGAAATCAGGATAATCATCTATTGGTGTGTTTTCTAAACTACAATCTAGTATTTCATATTCTTTATTTTCTAAATATTTAATAATTTCATGTTTATATTCTACTCCGCGATGATCACTTGCAATTGCTATTTTCATTTTTATCACTCTTTTCTAACATTAGTATATCAAAAATAAATTTATTTATAAACTCTTTCCACAATATTTGTGAATCATTATTTTTTTAATTTTACAATATTTAGTTTTCCTCCTTGACTATAATGTAAATGGTCTAAATCTATTTCCGAATTACTAAAACACTCATAATTCATTATTTGTTCATTAAATCTTTCAAATTCTAATATATTAGTTGGTAATAAATCTTGATATACAACTTCACACTTTATCGTTTTTTTTAAGAACAAAAACTTCTTTCGTGTCTATATTTTCTATTAAAGGTCTATAATTAATTATATAATTGTCCTCTTCCTATCAGATTAGTAGAAATATCACAAGTTATTTCCTCTTTTGAATGAGATTCTCTAATATAGGGATAAAAAGCTACTAAACAATTAGGAAAATAATCTTTACTTAAATTTTCTAAATAATATTTTTCTATTAATTCATACCTTTTTTCTTCGTCTATTTTTTCTAAATATAGTAAATTTTCTCTAGTCAATCTATTTATTTTCATACCCCCACCTAACATAATGCTAACAAAATTATATCTAGTTGTCAAAAGTTTTTTTCCACATTTTTTGTGAATAATATCTTTTATTAAAATTAAAAAACAACCACATATTATGCAGTTGCTTCTTCATCTTGAGTAAATCCATACTTTTTATTAAATTTGTCTACACGTCCAGCACGTGAAACTCCTCTTTGTTTTCCTGAATAAAAAGGATGACATTTAGAACAAACTTCTACTGAAATCTCTTCTTTTGATGAAACTGTTTTAAATGTTTCTCCGCATGCACAAGTAACTGTACATTCTTTATGTTCTGGATGAATATCTTTTTTCATATTATCTCTCCTTCCGCCATGACTATATTAAAAGTCATAGTAATTAAATGCATTGTTAGTATATCAGTTTTAATTCAATTTTTCAAGTATAACAAGTTATTTTTCCAATAAAATTATGTTATTTTTTATAAAATAGAAAAAAGAATAGTAATTTTTAATGAATTAATAAACCTATAATTACTATTGATAGATAAAAATTAACATTATTTTTGGCTATGTTTAATATTAAAATTATTTGATAGAATATATTAACATCCAATTTTAGTACTTTCACAGATATTATTAAAAATCTTTCCATAACCTCGATAGTTAGGATAGAAGACATTGGGATTATCTAAATAATCTTTTAAATTAGATTCTAAATTACTATTATCCACAAAAATGAGGTGATTCTTCTCACTATATTCTTTTAAATTTCTATTTAAATCATCTAAAAGAGTTCTTTCCACAGAATTCTGTGAATAAAAATTATAATATCCTATTACTATAATATCATTTTGATAATATTTTTTTACTTCTTCTATCATTTTGTCGAAATAATTCATTATTTCCTCTAGTATTTTTTCTTTTTTAGATTCACTAATGTTTTTTTCCACATCCATCTTATAAATTAAATCATTTATTCCCACAGATATTGTTAATAAATTAGATTCTCTTAATACTTGTCTAATATTATTGTTTTCTTGGTCATGAGCATTTAATAAAATATCCTTATATAGATCTTTTATTGTCATATCAGAATAAGTAAAATTATGATAATAGCTTTTTAATATTTCTTTCTTATCTAGATAATCTTTTAAATAATCACTATATCCATAAGTTTTATCATTAAAAGAATTAATCCCTCCTGCAAAACCATCACCAATAGATGTATAAGTAACTCTTTTATCTTGATATTTTTGATAGATAAAGAATATTATAATACATACTAATAGAAATATAATTAATTTGATATGTTTTTTTATGAATTTCATTTTGCCTCCAAAAAAAAGAATAAAGCTATATAATCATTATATTTCTTTACTCTCTATTTTAGCACCTACATTTTTTAACTTTTCTACGATATTTTCATATCCTCTTAGAATATGTTCTACATTGGTTATTGTAGTAACTCCTTCTGCAAGTAAACCAGCAACTACCATAGCGGCTCCTGCTCGTAAATCTGTTGCTACTACACTAGCTCCTTTTAATTTTGTTTTACCTAAAATTGTTGCTGTTTGATTATTGATAGAAATGTCACTTCCTAATCGATTTAAATAAGCAATATGCATGAATCTATTCTCATAAATAGTCTCTATTACTTTACTTTTTCCTTCACATTGTGTTAATAAAACAGATATTGGTTGTTGCAAATCCGTTGGGAATCCAGGATATACAGCGGTTTTTATTGTTGTTGCCTTATAGTGTTCACTCTTTGAAACTACCACATAATCAGAACCTACTTCTAAATTTACTCCAACTTCATCTAATTTTGATAGAAGGGAATCAATATGTTCTGGAATAATATTATCTACTTTTAATCGATTACCACATAATGCACCCGCTATAATATAAGTTCCTGCTTCGATTCGATCTGGTATTACTTCGTGAAAACAACCATTTAGTTTTTCCACTCCAACAATTTTGATAGTAGAAGTTCCTGCTCCTGTTACTTTTGCTCCCATATCATTTAAGAAAGTTGCTACATTTACTATTTCTGGTTCCTTCGCAGCATTATCGATTGTCGTTACACCTTCTGCTTTCACGGCAGCTAGCATAATATTGATTGTTGCTCCTACTGAAGCAACATCTAAATAAATTCGATCTCCTTTTAGATGTTCTGCTTCTACAATATATTTATTTCCTTCCATAGTTACTTTAGCTCCCAGTGCTTCAAATCCCTTTAGATGTAAATTAATTGGTCTTCTTCCAATAGAACATCCACCAGGAAAACACATTTCTACTTTTTTGTACTTTCCTAAAAGAGCTCCCATAAAATAATAGGATGCACGTAACTTTTTAGAACTTTCTTCATTTATCTCTATATTTTTCGCATTCCTTGAATTAATTAGAATAGTTTCACTTGCTCTTTTTACAGACACATTCAAACTGTCTAGTATTTCACATAAAGCATCTGTATCCGTAAGTTCTGGAACATTACATATGGTTACTTCTCCATCCGCCAAAACTGCTGCTGGAATTAAAGCAACACATGCATTTTTTGCACCACTTACTCTGATTGTCCCCGATAATTCTTTTTGCCCATTAATTTCTAAAATTTTCATCTTGATACCTCACTACTTATCTACTATATCTTATTACTATTTATAAAAGTAGTTACATAATAACTATAATTTATCTCCCATAATCATTATAAAGAAAATTAAATATTACGTCAATTAAAATCGAATTTGTTTTCCTAGTAAAATTTAGAAAAAAGAAAAAGAAATCCATTAAGAAATCTCTTCTAATTTTTCATTAACCATAAATTTATTTCCTGTAATATGATAAATTTTTGGAATATTATTTCTTAGTAAGACCTTATCTTCTGAATACTTACCTTTATCGATATCACATCCTACTACTTTTCCAACTATAATATGATGATTTCCTGTTTCTATTTCATTTTCTAACAGACAATCTATATTTACGATACACTCTTTTATTCTTTTACATTTTAATTTCTTTGAAGGATATGCTGTTAAATTAGCAATATCAAATTCGCTAATCTCTTTATCCACTTTTTCTCCTGCTTTATATAATTTATCTAACATATTTTCTTTAGGAATTCCTATGATAAATTCTTTCCTCTCTTTTATATTTGAATAGGTATCTGTTTTTTTTGAAATAGCAATCGCTATCATTGCTGGTTTTGTAGAACAATTCATAAACATAGCAAAAGGAGCTACATTGGTAATATTATCTTTACTGATAGTGGATACTAGTACCACTGGTGATGGTTGTGTTACATAAACAATTTTCTCAACACTATCTAATATTTCTATCTTTTGCATAGAATCATCACTCCTTTTATAAATATTCTCTTACCTATATTTTTATCCACAGAAAATGTGGATAAAATTTTATAGAGACTATCTGTATAAACTTTTAACACTCTATATTATTTTATCTATTAATTTTATTTTTTCATGAAATTTGTTATAGTACCATTCATTTAATTGTTTTCTATTGTGAAATACTACTATTTTATGTTTTTCTACTACTTTTAATATTTCAATAATTTGATGCCGCTTATGTCTTTTTCATCTTAACACACTTTTTAATAATTCTATAAAGATTCTTTCTTTACAACCAGGAATTTCTTCTTTTTCGTTGCCAGGATTTTTTAGATATCGTTCAACCACTCCTTTTATTCGTGTAGCTGTGGAGTAATCTAAAAAAATAACAAAATCAGACTCTTCTACTCTTTCTTTTAAGGTAGAAGAATAAGTACCATCTATTATCCACTTATCTTCCTCTAATTTGGATAAAATTTTCTTATCTCTTTCTTTTTTATTCCGTACTTTCCAATTTTCTGCGTAATGAAAGGCATCCATATGATAAATAGGAAGATTAAGTTTTTTTCCTAAATTATTAGAAAGTGTTGTTTTACCTGTTCCACTACCACCAACAATGCTTATTTTATTGATATCTTTCATACACTATTACTCCTATCCTATACTGTCCACCAAGATATTTCTTTCCACAACTTTTTTGAAAACTATCTTTTTTAGAAAAAGTACTTTAATGATAACATAACTAAAATAATAATTCCAACTAATTTTCCAATATCACCTGTTTTATTACTTAAAAATTTACCAAAGATAAGTCCAAGTAATGTAAAAATAGAACTTGTAATAGAAAATATAATTCCTCCAATGATTAGATTATGTTCTTCTAAGCTTAACGCCATACCTACTGTAAAGCTATCAATAGATACTGCTACTGCAAATAAAAATAATTCAAAATAATTCGTTAAGCATTGTGATTTTTCTTCATCCTTAAACGACAGTATCATTTGGATAGCTAGTATTAAAAATACAATCCCCATAATTAAATGACCATAAAGAATAAAACCATGAAGAAACTTCTGTCCTAGGACATTACCAAGATTAGGCATTACAAAATGTAGAAGTCCCACAAATAAACTTAATATAATACATTTTTTCTTATCCAAGTTATTTGTTCCATAAAGTATTGCTAAAGAAAAGGCATCCATACTTAATCCTACTGCCATAAAAAAATATAATAAAATTGAAGACATACTATCACCTTCTATATTTTATTATATTTCTTCTCTAAAAATACTTATCTAAGACTTCTTTTATTAAGGATTTATATTCTACCTTATCAGTTTCTTCTTCTTCGGCTTCTAAAAGACATAGTGGCGGAAATAATACGCACCAAAAATTTTTACCAGAACCTTCTCCTAATGTTACTACTAAAGATTCATATTCCCCCTCTTCATATACTACTCCCTTATACTCTTTTTGTGGGAATACATGATAACCATAATCAATATCAACACTATTATCATATTGATCTTCCCTCATTGTATTTTCTACAACATTTTTAAAATAACCTACCTTACTTTTTAATAGATTTCTAGACTCTTCTAAAGAATTACTATCTTTCAATATGGTTGTAATATCAGTCCCTAGCTTATTAGCTATTTTCTTTTTCTCTTTTTGATCTATTTCACTATTACTATTTGCTATTACTCGGAATCGAATGGCGTCTTTTGGAATGATTACATTACTTTCTTCTCCTCCACCCGTAATAAATAGTACAATTAATATTAAAAATATAATTAGTATCTTTTTCAATAGAAAAACCACCTTTCATTCTAATAGTGGTTTCTTTTTTTATTTTTTATTCATACTTTCTATAAAAATCATTCTATCCCTTTCGGATAAGTCCTGTTTTTTCGTAATACTTACATTATCCAAATACTCATTTGCTATTTTTATAATATCCTCTGCTTGTTGATAACCTATTTCGAAAGCAATGAGAAAGTCTTCCTTTAAATAGGATTTCATATCTTTTACTATTCGTTTGTAATAAATAAGTCCATCTTCTCCTCCATATAAGGCAATAGAAGGCTCATTATCTTTTACAATTTGTTCTATTTCCTCATTTTCCCTAATATAGGGAGGATTACTTACAATAATATCATATCTATCTGATACCTTAGAAAATAAATCACTTTCAATAAATTTGACCTCTAGTCCTAATTTATTTGCATTTTCTTTTGCAACTTCTAGAGCATCTTTACTAATATCTAGTAAATCCACAGAAATCTGTGGAAACTTTTTTTTAAGCGTAAGACCAATGACTCCACTTCCACAACCAATATCTAAGACCTTTAAATCTTTTTTTGGAGAGTTTTCTATATATTTACATACTTCTTCTACTAGTTGCTCTGTTTCAAATCTTGGTATTAATACTCTTTCATCTACCATAAATTGATAACCATAAAAGTTTACATTTCCAATTACATATTGTAGTGGTTTTCCTTCCTTTAAAGCAGTTACTTCTTTTTTATACTTCTCACATTTATCGATATCCACCCTATCATGTAAATGATTTAATAGTTCTAATGGATTTAATTCTAATAAATCGGATAATAAGAGTTTAGCATGGTCCGAATGAATACAAGATTTCCCAAATACCAATAGTTCTTCTACTGTCATAAATTTCTACTCTTTACTTTCTGATAATTTTCTTTTTTGATCTTCTGAAATAAGAGTTTGAATAATATCTTCTAAGTCTCCATCCATTACTCGATCTAATTGTTTGGTTGTGAATCCAATTCGATGATCGGTTACTCTATTCTGTGGATAATTATAAGTTCTAATTTTTTCAGCTCGATCTCCTGTTCCAATTTTATTTCTACGCTCTGCACCTTGCTCTTCTTCTTGTTTTTGAAGTTGTTGTTCATAAAGTCTAGCTTTTAATACTTTCATTGCTTGTTCTTTATTTTGAATCTGACTTCTTTCATTTTGACAAGTAACAACCGTATTTGTTGGAAGATGAGTGATTCGAACAGCAGAATCTGTCGTGTTAACACCTTGCCCTCCACATCCACTCGATCTATAGATATCAATTCTTAAATCATTTGGGTTAATTTCAATGTTAACATCGTCATCTACTTCTGGCATTACTAAAACCGTAGCAGTTGAAGTTTGTAATCTTCCATTTGATTCTGTTACAGGAACTCTTTGTACTCGGTGAGATCCACTTTCATATTTTAATAAAGAATAAGCTCCTTCTCCTTTTATCATAAACTCAATTTGACTAAACCCTCCTGCAGTACCATCAATTGAGTTATAAACATTATAACTAAATCCTTTTTTTTCAGCATATCTTGTATACATTCGAAATAAATCTCCTGCAAAAATATTTGCTTCATCTCCACCAGCAGCTCCTCTAATTTCAATGACAACATTTTTAGAATCATTTGGATCTTTAGGAATCAATAATACCTCTAGTTCCTTTTCTAAATTTGTTTTTTCTTCTGATAATGTTTTTACTTCTTCCTTTGCTATTTCAGAAAGCTCTTTGTCATCATCTTTTGACATTTCTTCTGCTTCTTTTAAATCATTTATTACTTTTTTATAATTTTGATAGCATCTTACCACATCTTCTAAATCTCTCATTTCTTTTGAAAGTTCTGTTGTTTTTTTAATATCTTGTAATACTTCTGGTTTTGTTAATTCTTTTTCAATACTAGTGTATTTTTCTAATATTGCTTCTAATCTATCTATCATAATTCATCACCTTTCTATAAAAGATTGCATTAGATATTCCTTGCAATAATTCCATTGTAATTATACCATATATTATATATAAAAACTAGAATTATTGTTCTTTTAGATTATTTTAAAAAACTTATTCTTAGGAATCTTTAATTACAATTTAGCATTAATTATTTTTTAAAATAAAAACGTGTAGAGATGAATATTCCAACTAATATCTCACCAATTGATATTCCTATTAATACCCCAGAAATAAAATCTTGAAAATTACTACCTGAAAAAAGTTGTGACATAAGAAAACAAGCAAAACCCAGAATTACTAATAATATTCCAATTATAAAATTTTTTTGATTCTCTAATTTTTGAATTCTTTCTAGCATTTGAATCATTTGTTTCTCATTATATGAGTGATTATCCTTACCATTAAGTAATTCTGATACTGATATATCCAATGTATAACATAATTTTTCAATGAAAGAATAATCAGGAAATGAATTTCCACATTCCCACTTTGAAATAGTCTTATTTGATACTCCCAGTTTTTCTGCCAGTTGTTCTTGAGTCATACTTTTTTCTTTTCTTTTTTGTTGAATATAATTTCCACTTGTAATTTTATTCATTATAATCTCCTTTCTTGTATATGATTTTAATAAATTTTTAGTCACTATAAAACCCCTAATTAGTAGAATTTAGATGGAATGTTAATGACACTTTTGGATATTATTCTATATATTGAAAAATGTTAATAGAATAAATTCTAATAATAAACTTAATCTTCTATCTTCTAACTCCAATAGAAAAAGTAGCTTTTACTTTTTGCTACTCTCTTGTACTATTAACCATGCTGAATATCTTGCCCAGTCCACCTTCTAAAGTTAGGACCTAATGATAATCTTTTTGCTCTATTTTTTTGTCTAGCATCACTTACTTCAATATTTCTAATATCATTTAGTGCAACTTTAAAATAATCAATAGCTGTTTCGTCATCTATATTAGGATGTGCTTGTTTTATTTTAGAATATATAGCTTGTGCTAAATCTAAGTCGCATAAGATTTTAGTATGAGCTCCAGTAAGGTGCTGTTCTATTAAACTGGAATACATTATTTTTTCTAAGGAAGAAAAATAATCTTTATTACTATCCAAAACACTATTATCCAGACCACATTTTATGCATCCAGAATATTTATAGGAACGTCCTTCATGTCTATCATCGTCTATTCTAGAATAAACTAATACATGTTTACAAGAATTATATTCCTCTTCTTTCATAAGTCGATATAGGCTAAGTTGCTCATCATATAAGTGTTTGATTGCTTCTACGAACTGCAAATATTTTTTTCTATTTCTTTCTGTTTTTTCAAGTTCGATTCTTCTTCGATTTGGTTTCTTTTCTCTACTAATTCATCATATTCTTTTTTGTATTTATTCATGTGAACCCTCCTTTGATATTAATATCTTATCATAAACTTATTATTATCTCTATAGAAATTAACAGAGAAAACGAGAAAGTATATACTTTTTAACCTTATATAGATTATTTAAAAATCTGTAGTGTTCAACAAATAGAAAAAGTGAGTCTGTAAACCACATCTTCACTTTTTACTTCCTATTTTCAACTTTCTGAAGGTTAATCTATTGTTCTAGTTCCAAATCCTCTTCATCAATTACTACTAAATCTTTTAAATCATCTTCGGTATCATCGTAAAGATTATCATCTGTATCATCATAGTTATCTTCTTCAATTTCTTCTGTTTCTTCTTTTTCTTTACTATCTATTTCATCATTTTCTTCTTCTTCATCTTCTTCTGCATCCATCACTTTCACTACTTTATCGGATGTATGACGACTTCTTAAATCCCAAGTTCCATCCTCTAGTAAAATAAATCGCTTATCGGTTGCTAAAGAGGTATAGTAATCTCCAATCTTAGCATCAAAACTAGATTCAGGTAATTCTAATAATTTGATAATCTTTTTATATAAATCTGCTGTATTAATCGTTTTTTTACTTCCTTCTAATATATAATATGTAATATCTTTATTTGACATTAACTCTAATTCATCTTTTGTCATTTTATTTATATCCATTATAAATCCTCCTTGGCTAAAGCATTATATGCATTAAAATGCTTTTTGCTAGTAATATAAATTTCAAATAAATTTATAACATATATTGTCTATAATTACAACACCTTTTTCTACATTTTTTCTGGAACTTGTAGTCCAAGAATATCAAACAATAATAAATTCGTATGGTATACAACGTCTGTTAATAAAATCCAAGAAGATTTTAAATTTTCATTTTCTTCTGTTAGGATTCTATTTTCAGAATAAAATTTATTATATTTATTCGTTAGGGTATATAAATAATCTGCTATTTCATTTAACGATTTCATTTCATAAGATTTTATTAAAATAGAAGGTAGTTGTAAAAGAGTTAGAATAATATCTCGATCTGTACTTACTTGTTGATATTCTTTTGTACTGTTCCCTGCTTTTGTTAATAACGATTTCATTCGAATCGTAGAGTATAAGAGATAAGCACCTGTTTTTCCTTCGGTATCTGCAAACTTTGAGATATCAAAGATATAATCGGTTGAACGAAAAGGAAGAAAGTCAGCATACTTCAAAGAAGAAATTGCTATTTTCTCAATAGTTTCTTCTACCTTTTCTTTTGCTACAATATCATAATTAAGACGAGTTTCTACTTCCCTCATTACCATTTCAATTAGTTTATTTAAAGAAAGGACTCCTCCATCTCTTGTTTTAAATGGTTTTCCATTCTTACCATTCATGGTCCCAAAACTAATATATTCTAATTTTACATCTTCTCTTACTAACTTTGCTTTACGGCTAGCACGAAACACCTGTTCAAAGTGAAGTTGTTGTCTAGAATCGGCTAAATACCAAATTTCATCTGGATTAAATTTTTTACTTCTCTCTAAAATGGTTGTTAAATCAGTTGTTTCATAAGACAAAGATCCGTTTGATTTTACAAGTAAAAGTGGTGGTATAGGAGCAGTATCATCCTCTTCTTTTACATTAATAATTTTAGCCCCTTCACTAAGTTCTATCAAATGATTTTCTTCACATAATGTAAGAAGTTCATCCAAATAATCAATGGAATCACTTTCTCCTTCCCATAAATCATAAAAAACATTTAATTTATCATAAACTTTTTTAATTTCCTTCTTTGAAATTTCCACAATTCTTTTCCATAAATCATAATACCCTTTTTCTTTATTTTGAATTTTTGTAGTAATCTCTCTTGCTTCTTCTAAGTAAGTTTCATCTTCTTTTGCTTTTTGACTAGCGATAGGATAAATATTTTCTATATCATCATTCGTAATAGGTAAATCAATGTTATTATAATCTCCTTCATAAGAAGAATCAAAATAAGCTAAATCTGGATATCTTTTTTGAATCTCTAAAATAACAAGTCCTAAAGGTCTACCATAATCTCCTAAATGAGCATCACTAATAGCTTCGCATCCTAATACTTTTAGTAAACGTTTTAACGCTTCTCCAATATTAGCACTCCTTAAATGACCAACATGTAAGCTTTTTGCAACATTGGCACCCCCATAGTCTAACATAATTTTTTTAGGATTTACGGAATCAATATTATGATTAATATCCCCATAAATAGCATTCATACTACCCATTAATACCTTATCACTAAGACTAATATTAATAAAACCAGGTCCTGCGATATTCATATTCGTAAAACGTTCATCTTCTTCTAGTTTTTCTTTGATTTCATTTGCAATTTCGATAGGTTTTTTATGATATTTTTTGGCTAAACTCATACAATCATTAATCTGATATTCTCCTAAATCTGGGCGGTTCGATACGGCTAGTTTAAAATTATCTATCTCATAACCAACCTCTCTTATCATTTTACTTATGTCTTCTTCTATTTTTTTTATTACACTCATGATAATTCCTCCATTCTTATCTCATAACAATACTCCTGATTTTCTATCCTATATATTATTTTGATTCTATTATCGTTTATTTCTAATTGATCCATAATAATAGGAATTTCTATGTTTTTTCTTTCTTCTTTCATATAAATAGAAATGATTTCTTTTTCAAAGAAGAACTCCATAAAAAACTTCTCGTTTTCTCGTATTAACACTTTCTCTTTCTGATTAAAAAAGACATTGGTTCCATCTTTTTCCCTATAGTTTAACTTTTCGTTTTTTATTTCTAAATCTACTTCTTGTTTTTCTTTTTCACTTCCGGTTATGATAACTATCGCTTTCTTTTTCATAGACTTCTCCTTAGAATTTCTGCACAAATTATACCATATTATAAAGAAGTTTACAAATCTATCACTTTTTAATTTTTTTAGCAATTTTATTATATCATAATTTTTCTTTTTTCTCATTTGCTTTATTTCTTTTTAAATTTTTTACATATTTTTATTGAATTCTTTCATACTAAATTTAGAGGTGAAAACGATATGAAACTTTTAAAATTCTTTCGAAATTTATTGATTATCCTAATAGTATTTTTTATTTTATTTAAAGCGGGAACCTATGTATATTTAAAAGTAACTCCTAAATTAGAAATTGATAGTGCAAATAATATACTATTATATGATAATGATAAAAATTTGTTTTTTCAAGGAAATGAATCCAAAGAATGGGTAGAATTAAAAGATATTTCTGAATATGTAATAAAATCTACCGTTTATACAGAAGATAAACATTTTTATTCTCATAATGGGTTTGACTATTTAAGGATCTTAAAGGCGGGACTTACTAATATTACAAGTGGAGAAACCAAACAAGGTGCTTCTACTATTACACAACAATATGCCAAAAATTTGTTTTTAAATTTTGATAAAACCTGGAAAAGAAAATGGGATGAAATGTGGTATACCATGAAAATTGAAAATAGCTATTCAAAAGATGAAATACTGGAAGGATATTTAAATACAATTAACTATGGTCATGGTATGTATGGTGTTGAAAATGCT
>CANRVM010000006.1 GCA_947643295.1 uncultured Mycoplasmatota bacterium | reverse complement strand
TTCCCTTTTTTAGTTTATGCAAGTTTCCTTGACATATTCATCATACCATAATTGCCAGTTTTCTTCAAGTTTTTGACTAGATTTTTTATAGATATTCATCCAGTATACTATATCCTGGACCATCACTTTTTAGATGCTGGTATTCCTACTACTGTTGTATCATCAGAAACATCTTGTAATACTACACTGTTTGCCCCTATTTTTGCATGATTTCCAATCGTAATATTCCCTAATACTTTCGCTCCACAACCAATTACTACATCATTAAGAACGGTTGGATGTCTTTTTCCTAATTCTTTTCCAGTAGCTCCCAAGGTAACTCCATGATATATCAGAACATTATCTCCAATAATAGCAGTTTCTCCAATGACTACACCAAAACCATGATCGATAAACAAGTCTTTTCCT
Organism: uncultured Mycoplasmatota bacterium; assembly: GCA_947643295.1. Next base: position 16,314 of record CANRVM010000006.1, on the reverse strand, counting down.
ATAGTTGCTCCTGGATGAATTTCAATTCCTGTTTTTCTTTTTGCTCTTTCACTTAAATATCTAGAAAGAAAAAAGTGTTTTCTTAAATAAAGAAAATGTGCTACTTTATAATATAATAGTGCTCGAAAAGAAGGATATAAAAAAACTTCTAATGTGGATTTAATGGCAGAATCTTTCTTTCTAATTAATTTTATTTGACTCTTTATATATCCCATATCATCACCTATTATAATATATGAAGGATACCATGAGAGAAACAGTTCATACTACTAGTTACTTTGTTTCTTTTTCTTACGACTGCTCTTTTGAAAAGAACGAAAGATAAGATTTTGTCTCATTAAAGAAGAAACATTTACTTGTTGATAAGCTCTCCTATATAGAATTATAATAAACAAATAATAAAGATAAACACAAAGATAATTAGAAGAATAAATTAAATAATCATAGATACCATGAAGTATGGTTGGAACTAATATACTAAATAGTAAATATTTTCTTTTAGAAGAATGGTGATTAAGCTCTGCTACTTTCATAAGTGACAAATAATATCCCATAAAAACAGCAACACTAACATGAGTTGGTACCGCAACTAGTCCTCTAAGTAAGGCAATTTTAAATCCTCCTTCAAAAACGTAGAACAAATTCTCTATCCAAGCAAATCCCAAAGAAATAAAAACGGCATATACAATCATGTCATAAAACTGATCATACTCTTTATTATGATAAGAAATAAAATAAGTAGCAACAAATTTTGATAGTTCTTCTACCAAAGAAACAAAGAGGAAAGTGTAAATAAATAAAGGAAATCCTCTCATTTCTGGATGATAAGAAAAGGAAGGAAAATACGAGTTAAGAAGATAACTAATACCTAATGTTAATCCAGCAGATAGAATTCCTCCCAGAAATAACTTGATTAATAATTTAATTGGTTCTTTTTCCTTATCTTTTGAATAGATAACATAGCCAAGAAGAATTACTGGTAATAAAGCCAAAATAAAAAGTAATAATTCGTATAACATTCTGTCAACTCCTATTATTACTATCATATCATATTTTTAAAAATTTTTTAGAAGTTATTTCTTTTTTTTTACTTATCCCAATCTCATTTTTTACTTCTTCAATAATGGAGTTTGGAACTTCCATTTCCTCTAATATTCCAATTTTTGCTTCTTCTCCTGTTTCTGCACGATTTAAGAATTCATCAAATTCTTGTGGTGTTACTTCTAATTCTTTTTCTACCCAATTCGTAACAGCTGGTTCATGAGCACCCAAACCAATATCTTTAATACTAGCAACGGTATTCGCAATCGTTTTTACACTATCTTCTATATAATCGTAAGTATTATCAATGATACTTTCTAATTTGGAAGACTCGTTCGGAAGTACCACTCCCTCCTTTTTTAATTCTTCTAACCCAAGAGATGCGGATTCTCTTACTTCCTTTTTTCTTTCTTCAAATGTTTTTATCTCCATAGCATACCCTACCTTTCTTTTTCTTACTGTATTATATACTACTTGGTCCTCTTTTTATTAATGACCTCTCCTATTTTTACAAATATTTACATAATTTTTCAATCAAAAAGAAGACCAAAATCTTCTTTATTGTTCTAAATAATCAACACCTTTATGAGGTTCCTCTAGCAATAAGTTTTCATAATTTTGTTGTCGTAAGACTTCATATATCACAATGGCACAACAATTCGATAAATTTAAAGCCCTCACATCCCTAGTCATGGGTATTCTCATACAATAATCTAGATGATTTTTTAATAATTCTTTTGGTATTCCAGATGACTCTTTACCAAAGATAAAATATAAATTTTCATGTTCTTTATTTTCATAATGAAAACTGGTATGAGGTTTTCTACCATATCTAGTAAAATAATAATAAATTCCTTTGTTTTTTGACTGAAAATCCTCAAAATTTTCATATACCTCATAATCTAATTTATCAATATAATTGGCACCACTTCTTTTTACATATTTATCCGAAAGAGAAAAACCTAATGGTTTGATTAAATGTAATTTGGTATTCGTTGCTACACAAGTTCTCATAATATTCCCTGTATTTTGAGGAATTTCTGGTTCATAAAGCACAATATGATTCATAATTAATAATTACTCCCTACTTCATTTCTTTTCAAAAGAGATTTTACATCAGAGATAGATACTTTACTATTTTTAGTTTCTTGTAATAAATCTACTACATTTCCAGAATCAAAGACAATGAAAGCTGGATAATTTTTTAATTCTTTTTTATAATGATATTTCTCATTAAAGTTACTAATAAATTTATCTTTATCAACATGTGTTAAATTTACATAAGTAATATACTCTTTCAAAGAATCTCTTTCAATTAATTTTTTAAAACTCTTTTCAAAATTACGACAAGTCATATCTTCTGAGGTACACAAATAGACAACAGTAGTAGAGTTTTCTTGAATATAATGATACATTTCCTCCTCTGAAACTTCTAAAAGTGTATCCCTAATCACTGGAATATCATCTTGGTAGTCTGAATAAACAACATACCAACGATAGAAATAATAGACAATTAAAAATGTAGTTAATATAATAAAAAATAATATAAAGTAATTCTTTAGAGGAATACTTTTTTTCTCACTCATACTCCCACTCTCCTATCTACTAATATTTTAGCACACTTTTTACAATTTAGTAACAATTAAGGTAATTTATGTAAACTTTTTTACTATTCTTTTAATTTCTTCTCCACTCTCTTCATAAAATTCAAATCTTTTTACATAAGTAAATTTATTACTAATATTTTTTATTACTTTTTCTTCATGTAAAATATAAGTATTATAATCTTTTTGATAGACTGGGAAAAAACGTCCTTTTTTATCTTTTAATTGATACCGAAAATACCCTTCTTCTATATTTAAAATATTTCCTTTTATCATCATATTACAACAAGTTCCATAAACTATTATTTCTGGAGAGAAAGAAAATCCAAACTTTTTTTCAAATTCTTCTAAAAATTCCTCTAATTCCTCTTCCTTTAATTCTACAGATAAACAAACATTATCAAATCCATTTTCTAATAAATTATACAAAGAATAGATATTCGTAACATTTAAAGTATAATTACCAATAGTTCTAGAAGTTTTTACTTCTTGATATTCATGAATTAAAGATTTCTCAAACTTTAAATTAGAATGAAATAAGTTTCTTCTTTCTACATAATAGATAGTAGGATTTTCTTTATATTTTTGATAGTACTCTTCTTCTACTACATATATTCTGTCAAATCCTAAAGCCAAACATACCTTTATCTGTTCTTCTAAATAACAAGTACAAGTCATTTTAGCTTGATCAGATACTTCTAATTTTTGATAAGAAATTCTATTTTCTATCACTTCTACTTCTTTTTGCTTTAAAGACTTTTCTAACTTTTCAAGAGCTTTTCTTCTAATTTCATTTAAGTACCGAACAGGAATAAAAATGTCCCTATCCATATCCATCTGAATCATAGATTTTTGAAAACAAGTATTTCCTAACTTTTCTAGTTGTTTGATTACTTGTTCTTTGCTTAAAGGAGCATTTCTTGCTTTTTCTACCATTTCTCCATATTCGATAATTTCCTTATTACTTGAAGAAACTTTAAGTACCATAGGCTTTCCTATTTTCGCTTTAAAAAACATATCAATTCCTATTTTTTTTAGTTCTAATTTCCCAAGTTTTTCTATTAATTTTTTATCTTGTGTTTTATATACTGTATCTAGTGTTTTTAAATTAATTTTATTATCAATAATGACAATATCTTGACTTGAATTTACAAGTTTTAAATTTTTATCATATAAATAATTTACAATAAAACCTTTACCACTTTCTAAAAAACGAATACCATCTTCTTGATTTAATGGTTTCTCTAATTTTATTTTTATTTTATTTTTAGTAATTTCTACTATCTTTCCTATTTTTAATCCTATGTGATTAGAAGTATCTATATTCATGATATTAGTATCACGAAATAAATGTCCATCTGTAAATTTTCGATGATAAAGAGTCTTTAACTCATCTTGTTTTTTGTTTAAGTCCATCCTTTTTTTATCAAGAAGCATTCGATAAAGTTTTGTTACAAAACCAACATATTCTGGACTTTTCATTCTTCCTTCTATTTTGAAACTCTTAATATTACTATTTTTTAATTCTTCTATATGATTTATAGTATTTAATTCTTTTGTACTTAATAAATATTTATTAGAAAAAATCTTTTTATCTTTATCATACAAATCATATAAAAGACGACAACTTCCAGTACATTCTCCTCGATTCCCACTTCTTCCTCCAATCATAGCGCTCATAAGACAACATCCTGAATAACTAATACATAAAGCACCATGAATAAAGACTTCTAGTTCAATAGGAATATCAATTTTTTTTATATCTTCTAAGGATAATTCTCTTGATAATACAACCCTTTTTACTCCTAATTTGTGAAACATTTTTATTGTTTGTATACTACTATTATTTGCTTGGGTAGAAGCATGAATTTCTATATTAGGATACTTCTTTCTTACCAAATAAATCATTCCAATATCTTGCATAATAAGTGCATCAACACCTATTTTATGTAAAAAGAGGACTTGTTCTAAAAAGGTATCCACTTCTCTATTTTTAATTAGTGTATTCATCGTAACATAAATTCTTACTTGATAAAGATGACAAAGTCTAACCGCTTCCTTTATCTCCTCCTCAGTAAAATTAGCAGCAAAATGCCTTGCACCAAAACTTTTCATTCCCAAATAAACAGCATCAGCACCATTATGAATAGCTTGAAATAAACTCTCCATATTCCCAACGGGAGAAAGTAGTTCTTTTACCATTGATATCTTTCCCTCCTCTTCTTCATTTGTTAGTTATTAATTAAGTTTAATTTTAACACAAATTAGTGGAAAGATAAATTGCTTTTTCACATAAACTAAACTATGAATAATGATACCCAAGACATAGTAAATCGCCTTCGCTTTGAGGATTTAATCTGGATTAGCTTTATTGTCATCTCCTTACTTGATATTTATGGAGATTCTTTAATTAGAAAAAGTATTTTACATGGTGATAAAGAAGCGAATAAAAAAGCAAATCATCTGTTTTTAGGTATTGTTTCTTTTTCTGTTTTAATCTATATCTATTTTTTTGCTAGAAATTATAAAGATTATCAAAAATATAAAACAAAAAATTATGAAGTAAGATTAGTAGGTAGTAGTCTTATTTTATTAGGAACTTTCTGTCTTTTATATTTTCAACTTAATAATACGATAGAAGTAGATTCTACATCAGTGATTTAATTTTAGATTGTTAATTTCTTGATTCAATGCATTTACCATTTTTCTATACTCTCCTCTGTTGATATGTTACCACAAGTTTGGTTACTCTGACTGCCCATAGCCCTTTCTTGTTGGACCTGTTTATAATAGGCATTTGTACATAATACTTGTGCGGTTAACATTAACCAGTTACCTAAAGCATTCTGTTCATTTGCCGTTAAATCATCAATCAGTAGATAACCAACTACAATTGCACTAAAAGAGAATGCTACTGCCGAACCACTTTGAAAGATACACAAAAGCCCACCTAACAAATTATATTAACTTTTTTTTAGAATATAATTTATCATGATGGAAAACGAAAAAAGATTAAAACAAATCAATATGGAAAATAAAATTTGGATTCTATATCTTGGTATTATTGGAATTAGTTTATATGCTAATACTCTAGAAAAAAGATATTTTATTTGTCATGATATGGTTGCTAAAAAAAAGTATCGAGAAATTATGATTTTTATCTTTGTTATACTTACTATTGTTTATCTCTACTTCTTTTTAGATAATTATGATGATGTCAAGAATCTTGGACCATGTTCCTCTAAAAAAGAAAAAGACCTAAACGAATTAAGTTTCTTTGGTTCAGGTTTAATTTTATTAAGTGGTATCATTTTCTTATATATTGCTATTGTAGATACCAATGTTGATGTAGAAATTGCTTTCAATTAATGAATCATTTAACAATCCAAAAAGTTGACATATCACGTAGTCCATTTTTACCACCTGCTACTGGTGTATTAATAATTTTATGATTAATAACAAGTTCCGTTGAACTACCACCATCTAAATTAGCGGCATTCACTGCTCCGTAGTTTTTCATTACTTCTGTTAAGTCAGACATATCTGCTCCAATGGAAGTAGCTAGTCTTCCGTTAATAACTAAGAATAAGGCAATCCCATCTTTTCTTTGCCCAATAGCAGTACGAGGTGCAATTCCCCAACCACCATTTCCTTTCACAAAAGCACTTTTTCCATTAATAATCAGAAATGGGCCAAATTCAACAGCATCTCGAATTCCTTTTTTAATCGCTTCTTCTTTACTAAATTTGCCTAAAATTAATTTATTTTCATTTGTAAATCCAATAAAACCTCCCCCCATATTAGCATCTACATAATCACTTACAATCTTTCCGTCTTTAATGACAGTTCCATGTGGAAGAGCTCCATTACTATTCCAGTCTGGATCATAAAACCCTCCTGCATTCATAGCAATAATTGCATTATTATCTTTCGCAACTGTTAAAATATCTTCTCCTCTTTTTCCTAAGTATTTACTAGTAGCAATCGATATTCTAGAAGGATCATAAATAGCTATTAAAAAACCTTTATAGCCTTTTCCTTCTATATCAATTACTTTATACAAATCATCAGGATTGCGATCCAATATTTCTTTTTCATATTCATTTTTATAAATAGTTGTCTTTTTATATTTCGTAAACTTTATTAAAGAAGTATTGGTACTTCCTTCTGGTTCAATTACTGAATTACCTGCCAATACTTTTTGTATTGTTTCCTCACTATATAAAGAAGTTGCTAAATATCGATGATTCATAGTGGTCATTGCTGTAGTAATCCAAAAATTACGAAAACCATCCCAAGGTCCATAAAATAGGAAATAAAAAGCAAATAGGAAACAAGAAAAACTACTAGTTACCGCAATTATAATCTTCCTTTTTCTAGACATTTTCTTCTTTTGTTTTCCAATAAACTCATCCTCTTCTAACGAAAGAAACTGCTCTTTTTCCTTATTCTTCATTCATCTCACCTTTTCCAGCATACTTTCCATCTTTATTATAGTCAATATATTTTTTAGATGTTTTATAATTATCTAATTTTACACTATCTGTTTTTCCTTCATTATCTAACCAATCATTATACTGATTTAAGTTAGAATTATAAAGATTGATATCTTCTACAAAAGTATTAATCATTTCCTCATACCCTTGTTTAAAAGAATTACATTTACTGTTAACATCTGACTTAGAATAGTAAATCCCCTCTTTACAATATTCCCTCAATTTCTTTGTACTTTTACTAATATCAGTAACTATTTTTTCATATTCATATAATTTATTTTTATATTGAGTATCGTTATTCCCAAGTGTTTCATAATAAATAGTATCCAAAAAATTTTGATGAATTTCATCTCTTTTTAAGCTATACTTTTCCAAATTACTATTAAATTTTGTATAATCCTTAATAATAACGTCCATTCTTGCATTCATTTCTCTTTGATCTTTTTTTACACTACTAATAAATAATGTAATGAACCCCCAAATAATACAAGTAACTCCAATTACAACTAAAATTACTATTTTCTTCTTTTTCATAACTTCACCTACTATGTATCATTTTAACAAAATATATATCATTTGTAAATGAAAGCTTGTTTACTTTTTAATACCAAAACCATTTTTTAATAGTTTTAATTGTATCATTCTATTGCTTATAATACAATTTCTAGTGCATTCTTTTCATAAGCACATACTTAATGATTATGATAGATAAAATAACACTAACAATATTTATTATTATTTTGAAATAAATAATTGGAAAATGAAAAGAGAAAAAAAGCATACTACTGTCAAGAAGTAATAAGAAAAGACTTATTATACTATAATTTTTTAAATCATAAGATATCAAAATTAATTTATGAAACAAAAGACTAAGAATTGTAGTTGAAAAAAAACTAATCAAAATACTACTTTCTATAGATAAATTTTGATAGAATAAATAAAAGAGAAAAAGATTAAGAAGAGTAAAGAAAATTCCTCGATAACCATTTTTTGTTAAGGACAAGTACCTGTTAAACCAACTGGTATGGTTATCCTTTTCAATATATGTATCTATATTCTTAATAAAATAATCTGTATTACTTTTATATTGTTTTGGTTTAAATTGTTTTGCTTTTACTAATAATTTATCTAAACTATTAAAATCTTTTAAAGCTAATAGATATCCATCTTTTTCAAATTCCGTTATAATTTGTTTTTGATGGTCATTTGTATGCTCCCCATATTTTTTTAATCTAGCCGCTGCGATAATTGGTTTTTCATACTTTAATCCAAGTAAAATGGATCCTACTCCTCCATGGGTAATTAATACACTACATTTTTTCACAAGACTTTCTAACTCATCTGGTGAAATCAAATCAAATATTTCCATGTTATTAGAATCATATTTTGTATACCCTGCTTGCACGATTACTTTCTCTTTGATTTGTTTTTCTTGAATTTGCTTATCGATTTCTTCTAAAAGTCTTGAAAAATCTTTATCTTGTGTCCCAAGTGTTACTAAAATCATTAGTAAATCCACCCTCCTTCGATTGCTTTCTTATAAAGTTTTTTCATACTACTCCACTGCACGATAAATAAATCAGAAAAAGGATATAAGAATTTGCCAGTAATTGTTTTCGTGCTAATATTTGCAAATGATTCAATATAAATCACTCTACTTCCAAATATTTTACCAATCAGACACATTGGACCTGCCGTATGAGCTCCTGTTGTGATAATGTAATCAGGGTGAATTTTAAGATAGAAATAAAGACTTTTAAAACAATTATAAAGTAATCTAAAAGGATAACTTAAGAAATGATCTTTTGTTCCATATATTAAAAAGTTTACTTTATTAGGATATTTTTCTAGTAAAGAAAGATTGGACTTTGTTTTTTCTGTGATGATGTGATAATCATAATAATCAAACATTTTCTTTAACTGCATCATCTCTGATAAATGGCCTCCTGTAGAGGATATAAATAATATTTTTTTCATCTATTTCACTTCTTTTTCTATGATATGATACCATAATGGAATGACTTCTTTTCCACTATATTTTTTAATACTTTTTCTAGCATTTTTTCCAATTCTTACTCTTGTTTCTTTATCCCTCATCAAATCTTCTACTTTTTCGATATAAGCTCTTGCATTTCGATTATGAATTAAATATCCATTATTGGTACTATCTATTAATTCTCTAGCTCCTTCTGCAGAAGAGAAAGCAACACAGGGAAGTCCATGACTCATGGCTTCTATTAAAACAATTCCAAAACTTTCGGTATAAGAGGTCATTAAATAAATAGAAGATTTGTTTAATAATCTATCGATATAGCTTTTACTTTGAAACCCATGTAAAGTAACCTTACCTTCTAAATGATGATTTATAATATAGGTTTCTAAATTTTCTCTTTCTGGTCCATCCCCTATGATATCTAAAATCCAATCTGGATTATTTTTTTGTAAAGAATGATAAATCGATAGTAAATCCATATACCCTTTTTCCTTAGATAATCTCCCTACTGAGATGAGTCTTTTTTCTTCTAAGGAAGATAAACGTTTTGGAATATAATCTAATACATTAGGAATATAGACACATTGACATTTTGTATTCATTAACTGTTTTTGATAAAATTGATATAAATCATTCGAAACTAGTACAAAATAATCTAAATTTTTAGAACTTCTTACTACATCTACCGCATACTTTACATTATTATGATGATGGTTATGTTCCCATCCTATTTTTAAGACATGATCTTTCGCATACTCTCCTAACCATTCATTTAAGAAAGTTCTACTAGAAATTATCACTTCTGCATCCGAACTAGTAATATAAGAAATCATGGCTTTTGCTCTTTTTGGATACATTAATAGTCCCCCAAAAGCATCTTTGAAAAAAGTGATAAATTTTAATTTCAAAAAGTAATCCGTTATTAATTTTTTAATAAGTTTTAAAAAATGGAATCGAAATAATAATAGTTTATACTCTTCTACTTTTTTTGGTAGGTTACTATCAATTAAATACTTAACTTTTACTCTACTATCTAAATGATAAGCTACTTCATCATATAACTTATAGATACAAGCAATTTCTACATCATAATCTTCGCATAATAAATTAGCAAGTGCCGTTATGGACTTTTCAATTCCGCCATATCCTAAATGTAGGGATAAAATAGATATCTTTTTCATGATTACCACCTATTATTAGTATAACATTAAATAAAAGCAGAATAAAAGAGAAATTCACGATTTCAAAAAATTTCTCTTTTATTTTTAGGAAGTGGATGCTAGATAGATTTCATCGATTGATTGAGATAGTACTTTTTCAAACTCTTCTTCTGTTTGATGAACTGTTAAGCCCTCTAGTAATGCTCGAGAGAAACTAGCAATCATATTATGATTCTTTACTAGTTTTTGACAAGCTTTTATTCGGTGATATCCACCGGATAAAGCAACTACTCTTAATACCTTTTCATTGCTAGTATAATCTAGATAGAAATCATCCACCTCCGGAATCGTAAACTTAAACATTACTTCCATACTTTCATCCATCCTGCTTAACTGTCTATCGATTTCTTCTTTCATTATTTTTTCACAAGCTACCTTGTCAGTACTGTGAATACTTACTTCTGGTTCTATAATAGGAACAAGACCTTGTTGTGCAATTATTTTTGCATAGAAAAACTGTTGTTCTATCACCTTTCGAATACCTTCTTTATTAGGACTTTGAATAACACTTCTCATTTTGGTTCCAAAAATCCCATTCTTTTTTGCTAACTCTAGCGTCTTCTCTAAATTTGGAATCTCTTTCATTAGACAAACACCATCTTTTTCTTCTTCTAATCCTTTATCTATTTTTAGAAAAGATACGATTCTTTTCTCATTCCATAAATACTGGGCCGTTTTCATACCATTCATTTCTTTTTCCATTGTTTGTTCAAATAAAATAACACCTATAATCTTTTCACTGGTAAAGACCTTGTTGCATAAAACTCTTTCTCTCATTTTATGAATCTGTTCAAACATCTCCTCTTCCGTTTGATATTCTTCTTCTCCAATACCATATAATTTTAAAGTTTTTCCACTACTACCACCACTTTGGTCAAGAGCCGCAATAAAACCTTTTCGATTCTTTATAATTTCTAATTTTTCATCCATCCTAATTTCCTCCTATATTACTATTATAACATTCTTTTCTAAGATACTCTATGAATTTTAAAAAACTTTATTCTGTCCTAACTTTAATCATATCTTCTTTTGTTAGTTTTCCGATTAACAAAGAAGAAGAAACATCATAATCTTTTATATTTTTTTGCACTTCTTCTTCTGAATAATTTGCATAACAATATTTACACAGATGATAACAGGAGTTATAATGACCAATATCCACCATCGAAACACAATGACAAGCTCTTGACTTCCACTTTTTTAAATTCGTCTTTCCAGTTAACTTATATGCTAAATTAAAATCAATACAATCTTTTTTAATAAAACCATATTCTACTAAATTATGATTTTCACAACAGGTTTGACAAGTAATATCATAACTTTTAGCAATTTTAGAAAAAGATTCTCCAATTTTTTGGTAATCTTCCTCTTTGATTTCTCTTGCTTTTATAAACTTTCTATTTTTTCTCACATTTTTATAGTCATCCATAAAAGAAATAATCATATGCTTCGTATCACCCTCTAACAATCCACATAATTTTTGAAAAGCTCTGATATGATACTCTATGGTATACTTATCCGATAAAAAAATAGGGTCATACCTAATATAGATATTATCCTTTCCTATTTTTTTTGATATCTTTTTTACGGCTTCTATTATCTTCTTTTTATCTTCTACGTGTTCCTCTATCTCTTTCTGGTAAGGTGTTATCGTAACATGAAATAAAAAAGGTATCTTAATTTTATCAATTTCATCAACTATTGGTATAGGGTTTTTGGTACAGAAAAGAATCAAATCCACATCTTTAAAATAGATTCGATTGACTAGTTTTGGATAAAAAGGATTTCGAACATCAACAAATCCTTCTTCTAATCGTTTCATAAACCATGGAGTAAAAAAGGCAACAATATCACATCTTCCACTTACATTTAATATCATTTTATCCCTATCTTAATAAAGAATCTCACATTGAATACTAGAATCTAAAAGTTCTTTAAATTTCTGTGCATCCGCATCACTTCCAACAATAGTTTTATAGTGAGTAGGTATTGCATAGGTTGGCTTAATTAGATTCGTAAGCATTGCAGCCTCTTTATAATCCATCGTATATTCTCCTCCAATTGGTAACAATAGATAATCACATTTTACTTGCTTGTTTTCCAAATTTACATCCGTATCTCCTGTGATAAAATATTTATATTTACCAAGTTCCAATAAATAACCTACGAAATTACTATCTTTTGGATGATACAGTTTATTAATATTATAAGAAGCAATAGTTTGAAACTTCATATCACTAACTTCATATCTACTATTTGGTTTAACAGAAACGATGGTATTCGAAAGATTCATATCTTCTATCTTAGAAAGACAACTTTCTGGTAGGATAATAATGGTTTTTTCATTGATTACTTTTAAAATATCTTCTTCTGATAAATGATCATAATGATCATGAGTAAGAAAGAGAAAATCGGCATCTTTTTTCTCCTCACTAATTTGATAAGGATCAATATAAATGTTTTTCTCCTCAAAATTGATTTTTATAGATGAATGACAGTTGATTTTTATATTTTCCATACTATACTCTCCTTTTTTTCTTTGGTACTTCTATTGGATTGACATGAATGACTGTTAGATAAATTTCATCAATATTACTAGCAATCTCTTTTTCTAGATTATCCGCTATAGAATGACTATCAAAAGTAGATAGATTACCATCTACAAAAATAGTAAACGAAATCTGATATTTATATCCCACTGGAGTAGAATTAAAGTGGTCTACTTTTTTTATTGCCTTGTAAGCTTCAATAATTTGAAACACTTCTTCTTTTACTTCTGCTTTAATTGATTTATCCATTAAAACATCATAGCTTTCCTTAAAAATTTTAATAGCCGTCAATAAAATCCAAATAGAAATAATAACTCCTACGATAGCATCGACTATGTATATATTAACCAGTGATAATAAACAGGATAATAAGGTACATAAGGTAATCACACAATCATTTCTATGATCGATTGAATTGGCTCTGATTAATAGATTATTATGTTTTTTTGATAATTTATTGGTATAAAAATAAAGAGAAAATTTCACAAGGATTGTTATGATGCATACAATAATTAACCAAATAGAGAAAGTATATGCTTCCTGATGGATAAGGGATAGGAAAGAGGATTCTAAAGTCTTTAGAGACATTACTAATATTAGAATACTAATTAGCATAGAATAAATATATTCTGCTTTCCCATGTCCTAAGTTATGATCATCATCACTTGGTTTGGATGCTACCTTATTACCAATAAATGTCATAAAGGAAGAAAATATATCTCCTGCACTATTAAAACTATCTGCAATCATTGCCTGACTATTCGTAAAAAATCCTACTACTCCTTTAATGATTAACAAAAAAACGTTTCCAATAATCCCTAAAACACTTGCAATTTTAACGCTTCTATAACGTTCCATATGAAATCTCCTTCTTGTTTTTAAAAACTGATAAATCTATTATATCTCTTTTTCCTAATTATGGCTACTGATTCGTTTCTTAGGTGTAAACTAACCTATAAAATCGAAAAAAGAAAGCAGATTCTCTTCTTATCCTTATTCTTTTTATATATTTTTATAACGTTGTTCCTCTTTTTTCATTTTTATCATTTTCGTATACTTTTTAACTGTATCATCTGGTATATCACTAGCTAGTATCCTTTGTTCCATACTTTTTCGATTAAATGGAACAAGAACTTCCTCTATTTCAAAACCATCTTCTTTCTCTCTTAGAATAAGGTAAGAGGCTTTATCTAGTGGTTTCTTTCCAAAAGCCATCGCTAAAGCTCTGATGGTATAAAAATCGATTCCTTCTCCATATTCATGAGCTTTAAAATGCATATGTCCCTGAATAATGGCATCAAAATAATCTACTGTTTTTCCATTAAAAAGAGGTTCTTGTAAAGCTGATAAATAGCCCTTCATTTTTGGATTATCTTTTCCATACTGTTTTAATTTTTTGTTTATTTCTTCTAGTTGTTCTCTGCTATTCGTATAAAAAAATTGATGATAAGCTTTCTTATGTAAACTAAGGTTTTCTTGGTATTGAAACACATTATTTTTATCAAAATCAAATCGCACATCATTTGCAAAATGACATAATCCTATTTTTTTACCGCCTAAGGTTAACTCAATAGAATGTGGATATTCTTCTATCATTTTTATCTCTTCCTCTTTTAGACAAGAAGAAGTCCAATTTTGACTTTTTATCTTTGCCTAATCAAAATAATAAAAAGGTTCAATTCCTAAAGTTGCATATTCTTCCGAATTTCCCTTAATGGATACTACTTTACTTTCTTTTAATAAATGAAGTACTTCCTTTGGGTTTGGACCAATTCCAATATTATCTCCTAAAGAGTAAATTTCTTCGATTCCTCTTTTTTTAATATCCAAAAGTACGGATTCTAAAGGTTCCAACAATCCATGAATATCTGCCATAACAGCAATTTCTCTATTTATTTTCATTTTTAATCCTTCTCTCTAACACTTTATTCTTCACTGAAAATACTTTCAAAATAATTTTTAAAAATAGATTAATTAGAAGCATTCTTCTTTCTTTTTTTTACTATTTTTTTTGAATCTAATCCAAAAATTCTATTTTCTATATCCTCTAAATTTTTCTCTAATACGGGATCTAAAAATAAATTAGGAAACAATCTTCTAATTCTTTCTTCAAAAGTTTCACTTCTATCATATTCTGGAGGATAAAAACCTAAATTTCCATTTAGAATACGAAGCGTAGGGTCTATATATTCAGAAACAAATCCATTGCTATATTCGATAAAAACTTGATGATCATATAAACGTTGCATCACATAATCATCTTCAATAATTACAAATTCTTGTATTTCTGGATGATTCTTCAAGTAAGACTCTATTTCTAATTCTCTAGTCTCTTCTAACTTTCCATTTACAAAAGGAGTATAATCATATATCTCTACTCCCATCTGTAATAATGGTTTGATATATTTTTGATAACAAAAAGATTTCTCTTTTCTCTTGTTAGAGGTTACTACTATTTTGGCATCTGTTTTATCCATTATCTTCTTTATCTCATTTACAAATAATGGGTTTACAAAATCATCTGAATTCGCATTTTCATTGATAACACCATCAAAATCTAAAAATATCACTTTCATAAGAGTTTTACCACCTTTTATTAATTTATTAATCTACAATCATATTTTTCTTTTTCTAAATAATTAATAATATCCATTCTCCTGTTTTGTTCTTTGCTAAACAATTTATGCTATTCTCTATTATTTTCAAATTCTCATCACTCATTTGTGATTTCTTCTTCCTAATAGAAAATTGACACTTCTGTAACCCTATTTTATTGCTAAAAAAGCCATAAATTGTGGTAATTCTTTATTCTTCTGATAATAATTAATATCTACTTCTTTTGCCTCTTCTATAGCACTTGATTCAGTAAAAAAATTTGCCCTTCTTAAAAGCTTAAAATGAAAAGATGGAGAACCAACATAAAAAGACAATTTTTCCTTTACATCCCAAGAGAAGAAACTATGTGTGTATTCCTTAAAAGTATTAGACTTCTTGCGTAACTATATTATAGGCATAAATTATAAAAATTGCAAATTAGTAAAAATCTTAAATAGAACGTATTTATGCGACTTCTATAACGTTCTGATAAAATTCTAAAAATTTTTAATTGACAATTCACATGTTCTACTGATATTCTAATACTAGAAATCAAATGATTTAATTGCTTGTCTTCGTCGGTAAGTGGATTATTTTTTGATTTCTTTTTTGGTGTCATACTATTTTTAAAATAATCTAATATTCCTTGATATCCACTATCCGCTAAAAATGCTATTGTTTTCGATAAATCTTTTGTTGTTTCTTTAAATATCTTAAAATCATGTACGCTTCCTTTATTAAAACATACGGATAATATCTTTTTTGGATTTATGTCAAGTTTTTAGACACATTTTTTCGAACAAATTCATCGCATTT
>CANRVM010000005.1 GCA_947643295.1 uncultured Mycoplasmatota bacterium | reverse complement strand
ATGATTTGTGGTAAAAGTAAGAATGTTGTGAGAGCGATATTTATGGAAATTAGAATAGAAGTCGTAATAGTAGAACCTACCGATTTAGAGGCTTCCTCCTTTTTTCCCTCCCCTAAGCGTAAACTGATATTCGCGGCACATCCATTTCCAAGTAATCCTGCTACTGCTCCATATAAAAGTACTAAAGGAAAAATAACATTAGTGGCTCCATTTCCTAATAATCCCACTCCTTGACCAATAAAGATTTGATCGACGATATTATAAATAGAATTAATAAGCATACTAATAACACATGGAATAGAAAACATAAATAATAGCTTTGTTATTTTCTCTTTTCCTAAATCTAATTTTTTCATTTTTAACAACTCCTTCCATAGAAAAACACAACCCTAAAATTTGAGTTGTGCGTTATCATAATTAAAATAATCATGTTCGTTTCCATCAAATAATTATGTTTTTTTTACAATTTAATTATATCAAAACCAAAAATAATTATCAAGCAAGTATTTTTATTTTTTCTTTCCAAGCTAATATTATATTATTTTTTTAAAATATTCTATTAAAACTAATACTCTTTTCTTTCTTATTTTCTTTTAAATATTCCCATAACAGTACATATTTACTCATTCTTATACGCCTCTTTTTTATATAAACTTATCATATATAATCCAATATATTATATCAATTATGAAATAAGTTTTTTAATACCTATTAAACTATATCTCGATTGTTCTTTCATACTCACTGGATTTATTTTGTGCCATTCATTCTTTTGCTAATTTTGTTTCATTAACTAGAAATTCTATTGCTTCATCTTTATTATCAAAATTCTTTAGTAAATCTCTTACTTCTTTAAATTTTTCAATAACAGTTTGAATTTTATTCTTCATATTTCCATCTCCATTTCAAATGGTAATTTATTTAACTCCTATAATCCTTTTTAGAATAGGAATTTTTTTAATAATCTCATAAAGTAATATAGTTACTATAAAACTCCCAAAAATAATCATACATATCTGTAAACTAATATTATTTGTCATTATTAAAGAATAGTACCCTATTATTACTAAAACTGGTAGATGTAAAATATAAATTGGAAATGATCCCTTTTTTAAATAGTTAGTAATTTTACCTTCTTTGTTCAAATTCAATTTGCATATATTTATACAAGATAAAGTTCACAATCATATCACTAAATTTACGAATATATTTCCATAGTAAGAAAAATTATAATATAATATTACTAGCATTAGTTGTAATAAACTAAATAGTCCTAAAATTAATCTCCTATTTTTCATAATTTTATCCATAATTATCTCATTAGTAATTATATAATATCCTAATAAATATACTGTAAAATATCTACCAAAACTATATACTCCAAAAGTTCCAATATAAGACATTAACCATATAAGGATAAATAATAAAATTATTCCAATAATATTAACTTTTTCTAATTTAATTGAAACTTTTTTATAAGGTATATATTTTATTATTAGTAAAGCAAAAAGCGAGATTATAAACAAAAATAATATAAACCACAAATGACCTGGTGTGAAACACCCATCGTTTCCACTTAAATCTGTAAAATGCGTAAAAAAATATTTGTAATTATTAAAAATGTTTCCATTATATTCAAAAAAGAATTTCCTTGCATAGAAAGTTTGTATGGGAACAAGTATTAATATTCCACTAATAAACGGAATAATCAGTTTACGAAATCTTTCTTTTATAAATTCTTTCACATTTCGTTTTTGTAATGAATATTTGGCACATATCCCTGCTATAACAAATAACAATGCCATAATCCAAGGATTAACTATAATAATTAGTGAACTCAATAATTTATTTTCGCCACCCCATACATAAAATTTCCCTCCATAATTATTCCAAATCATAAGAGTATGAACTGGAAATAATAATAAAATCATTATTGTCCTTAAATTATCTAAATAATATTTTCTCATATATTACTCCACTTCAACTTACAAATTTCCTTTCTCTCATTATAACAAAAAAAGAGCAAATAAAGTATCTAATTTGCTTAGTAAATTGCAACTTTATTGCCTACTTTTGTAATCAATATTTGCTAACTTTGCTTGTTTTATTAAGTCTTTTGTTTGTAATTTATATTGTTTCCCATCTTTTATAA
Source organism: uncultured Mycoplasmatota bacterium (assembly GCA_947643295.1). The sequence goes on along the minus strand of CANRVM010000005.1, from coordinate 15,716 downwards.
AATAAGTTCCACATTGTCTAAATTCAAAATTAACATTCTTTTTTACACATTGTTTCCTAATATTTAACACCCAATCAAAATCTAGTGGTCTAGCATTTACATCAGATTCTCCACCCACAACTACTAATTCGATTGTTTCTAGATATTTTTCTATATCAATATTTTCTAATAGTGGCTGTGCTGTGATACATTTATGTTTAATTAGTAAATCTCTAAATATAGATAATTTATAATCAGCATTTTTCCTGTTTTCAACAGTACAACATACCACTACATTATCATATCCATCTTTCCAGTCATTAGGAATACAACTCATAAATCTATCAATTCTTTTTGTCAGAAATAGAAAAGTACAATCTTGTCTTTCTCTTATCATATCCCAGCAATCATTTCTCCACTTGTCAGCTTCTTCAATTAAAAAGTCCGTAGAAAAACATAGATAAACAAGACCTGACTTCATCTTATACTCGCCATTTTTTAATTTTTCTATTGGCTTTTCAAAGTCTTTTGTTTTGATAATTTCATTCGTATTTATCTTTCTTTTTGAATCCCCTTTATGAATATAGCAATGTAAACACCCATCACTACACTTTTTACATCCCCGCCAAGGATTCCACATTGCCATATCATCCCACTCCTAGAATCTTGATTTTTCATAATTATAAGGAATACTTGTTCCTACAACAACATCTTCTATTTTTTCTATAATTAGCCAATCATCCATATTTCCTTGATGATCAAAGTCTAGTGGAGTTATTTTCTCTGCATCTTTAAATTCCACTAAACATAAACATTTTTTGTGCCATCTTTCTTTTTGTTTGTCTGTTAATTGTAATTTATTATTATTATCTTCAATAGTTTTTGTTATTTCGTCTTCTGTTAGTTTAACAAAATTTTGAACATTTTTTACCACTGCTTTAGCAGTTATTTTTTTTGTTCCTTTTTCCATAAAATACAATATTTCATCTTTAAAGACTCTGCTATGTGGTATCTTTCTTCCTGCTGCTCCTCTTATCACCATCGTTTTGCTACCATCTAAAATCTTATTTAATTCTTTCTCCTTATCATCACAATATACTAAATGTACCATAATTTTACCTCAATCCTCCTAATTTTTAAGTGACTATTTCACTTTCTATTTAATTATACCCAAAAAAGAGTAAATCATAAAGGGACTGCTGAAAAAGTACAGGATAAAATCATAAACATTACATTTTAGAACTCTTTATGAGTTCTATTATTTTTTTCTTATCTAATAAATTTAATATTTTATAAAACTCTTTTTCGACATTCATACATAGCTGCAATCTTATATTTTTAAGACTTAATTTATAAAGTGGTTGTGCCATTTTGAAAATATTTAGTGTTTTCTATTTAATCTCCAGTTGATGGAATTAGTAGCATTGGCAATTTAACATATAGAAATGCAAAAATAGAATTAGAACCATTTCTTGAAATAACCATATCACTTAATGCAAAAATATCCGCTAATTCCTTTTCTACAAATTCATATTGTACATAATTCTTTTTTTAAAGTCTAAAAGAAATGACCTATTTCAAATCTTGTAATATTCTTAATTTTTCATAAGATCATTTATAATTTATCTTTCTAATTTCATATATAAAATTGGATATGGATTACCTTGTTTATCTAATTCGCTTCTTTGATAAACTTTAAATCCCATATGTTCATAGAATCCTTTTGCTTTTGGATTTTGTTCATTGACTGCTAATTCATTTACATGATAATTTTCTATACCATAGTTTAATAATTGTTTTCCTAAACCTTTTCCTCTTTCCCTATTTTTAATAAACAGCATTTCAAGTTTCATATCTTCTACTCCCATAAAAGCAATAGGAATATTCTTTTCCTTTTCTATTATTACTAAATGGGATACTTCTTTTAATGCTTGTGGTACATATTTTTTTATATTTTCTATTTCTTCATTCGATAGAAATAGATGTGTTTCTCTTACAGAATCTTCCCACACTTCCAATAATTTATCTATCAGTACTGTTGTCCTATCTTTTACTTCCGTTATTTTCATTTTCGCTTTTCACCTTCAAACTGTAATTTAACTATTTTTCTCTACCATGGTATTCTAGATTTTCACAAGTACAATTAGGATTATAGCCTCTAGTACCTTCTCCTATATAGATACCACTTTCTCTTTTCTTTCTCTAACTATTTCTATAATTTATAGTATATTATTTCATTAACTTTTCAAAAGAATTTGCATTCAGTATGGTATTAGAAATAAACTCTCCTTTATAAAAGTTTGCCCAATTATTAAAAATACATGGTGCATTTTTTGCTTTTTCTAAAGAGTCAATTTTAATAAAGTTAATCTTAATATTATTTTTTTTTGCATATTCTGTTAGCTCTTTTACTTCGTATTCTACATAAGGACATTCATTACTATAGTAAATTGTAAAATCTTGGTTATTTATCTTCATAGCTCTAGCACTATCTGTAAATTTTGGTGTTTCAGATGGCTCAAATGGTAATGCTAATAATTCATAATCTCCTATAGTATCTACCACTTTAAATCCATAATGCTCAAAGAATTTCTTATCTCCAATAAATGGTTTTTTCTTTTTAGAAGTTAAAGTACATATACCACTCCTACCTTTTTCTTTCGAATCCTTAATTGCATATTCTAATAACTCATTTGCAATACCTTTTCCTTTGAAACTTCCAGCTACCCATAAACAATAGATATATTCATAGTTCTTTCCGTTAATCGGAACCCAAGCAGTTTCTATCGGCTCATATTCGATAAAAACTTTTCCCCTAGCATTATATTTTCTAAAAACATGTCCGTCTTCAAGTTTACTTTTGATCCATTCTTTTTTTATTCACTCCTAATTGATGCTTTGGATCTCCTATCGCACAGCATATATGCTCTTTATCAATATTTTCTAATGTCAGATTGATATATTTATTCATTCGACTTCACTCCTCAAAAAAGTATTTTTTTCTTTTTTTATTATAACAGAAAAAGACAACTACATCTATGATTTATCAAAAATATAATTGTCTTCTTATTTTTCATTATATCTATTTATAATAAATTATGATATATGCTCTGATATCCAATCAAAATACTTTTTTCGTTTTAGAATCGATAATTTATACTTATCTTTATTTTTCATTGTAATTAAAATACCAAATGGAAAGAAAGGTGGCGTTAGACAAGTTTTTACTTTATCGATGTCTTTCATCTCAATTTCCCAACTTACACTCTCTGTACCAATTAAGCCAGATGCTAAAAAGGCAATTCTTTTATCCGTAAAATAGTATTTTCCTGAAACTTGTTTGTTGATACTCAAATTAGGCATTTTCCAACAATCTCCCGATACCTTTCCTGCAAATAATTTCTCATCTTCTTTTACTTCATATTGTTTTTTTCCCATATTACTTCCTCCAACTATTTTTATTATTATAAATTATTTATAGCACAAAATAAAAGTTTCTTCAAGATATAGCAATTCATTTTTAAATTTTTTCTATGAAAGAAAGAGTAAAACCTAATTTCTCTATTTTTTGAATCACTTCTTCTAGTACTTTTTCCTTTTTTATTGATAATAGTAATTTCTTCTCTTCTAAAGAAATCTCATACGTATCAATTCCTTTGATAGAAGATAAAACCTTTTTTATTCGATTCACACATCCTTCACATTTCATTCCATCCACCTTTAATTCTATCTGTTTCATTTTATCACTCTCCCAAATCTTAATGAATTAATTACTACTATTAAACTACTAATAACCATTGTAATACTACCAAGCATAGGATTCATTTTGATTCCATAATTACGAAATAATCCCATGGCAATTGGAATCATACAACTATTATAGAAAAAGGCCCAAAATAAATTTTGTTCCATTACTCGATAGGACTTTCTACTAATTGTAATAAAGTCTAAAATATTAGAAAAATGATTATTCATTAAAATAACATCAGCAGAATCCATCGCGATATCGGTTCCATCATTGACACTCACTCCTATGGTGGAACGAACCAAAGCAGGTGCATCATTGATTCCATCCCCGACCATCATTACATTTTTCCCCTTCTCTATTAATTTTTGAATATACATTTCTTTCTTCTGTGGTAAAACATTCGATATTACCTCTGTAATACCTAACTCTTTTGCAATAAAAGAAGCTACTACTTCATTATCCCCTGTTAACATCACAACATCTATTTCACTTCTTTTCAAGCTCGAAATAACCTCTTTCATATTCGTTCTAATCTTATCCCTTATCCCAATTAAACCAATCACTTGATTATTTTCAATCACATAGAAAATACTACAGCCATGTTGAACTAAATCAGTATAATCAATAGGATGATTCTCTTTTATTTTTAACTTTGCTAATAATTTTTCATTTCCTAAATAATACTTCTTGTCTTTTATTTCACCATAAATTCCCATGCCATTTAGTGTTTTAAAATGCGTTACTTTTAATTTTTTATCTCTTTTAAATGCCGTTCGAATAGGATGAGAAGAATTTTGTTCTAAATTGGAAACAATAGTTAATAATTCGTTATCTTGATATTTCGAATAAGAAAAGACTTTCCATACCTTTAATTTGCCAAAAGTTAGAGTTCCTGTTTTATCAAATACAACTGTATCAATCTTCCTAGCTTTTTCTAATGATTCTCCATTTCGTAAAAATATTCCCTTCTTGGCACATAACCCATTGCTTACTACTACCACTAAAGGAACTGCTAGACCTAAAGAACAAGGACAGGCAACAACAAGGACAGTAATCATATGAAAAAGTGACTGTTCCACAGAGCATCCCAAAATTATTTGTAGAATAAAAGTTAGGAAAGCAATAATAAAAATAACGGGTACAAAATAACTACTAATTCTATCAGCTATCTTTTGAAGTTTACTTTTGGTATTGGTTGCTTCGACTACTAATTTTACAATTTCTGATATGGTAGATTCTTTTCCGATTCTGGTTGCTTTATATTCAATATAACCATCATAACTAATAGAACCCGCAATTACCTTGCTTCCTTTTTCTTTTAATACTGGACTACTTTCTCCCGTAATGAAACTTTCATCTACATAAGTTTTTCCTAATATAACAACACCATCCACTGCTATTTTATCGCCTGATTTGGCTACTAAAATATCATCTTTTTTTACTTCATCAATCGATACCAAGTTTTCTTTCCCATCCTTTTTTAAAATCGCATTTTGGGGAGTTATTGTTACTAACTTTTTAAATGCATCCTTGGTTTTATCTTTACTTATCGCTTCGATATATCGGCCTAACTTCACAAAATAAAGAACCATACAGGTAGATTCAAAATAAAGACTAGAAAAATAGGATAAATCTCCATATAAGATATGAAAATAGCTATAGAGACTATAGAAAAAACTAAAGAAGACACTAACCATAATCAACGTATCCATATTTGGTAAAAAGTGAAGTAAGTTTTTTGCACCATTTTTTAGAATATCCATACCATACCCTAAAAAGAGAAGGGTAACACCAAAGAGGAAAGTTGCTAAAAGACTTAGATAATCATGGTTAAGGAGAGGAATCTTTGGTAGTTTTAACATAGACCCCATAGAAACATACATCATAAGTAAAAGAAGAAATCCTAAAACAATCAGTTTTATTTTATCTTCTTTTTTGTTTTCTTTCATCTCGATTCCTTTAAATTCTCCTGGACTTTCAAATCCAGCTTCTTCTATATAACGCTTTAAATCTTTTGGCTTCACATTTTCATAGGTAATAGTAGCAAGTGATAACACTAAATTAACATTAGCACTTTTTACTCCTTCTTGTTTATTCAAATATTTTTCTAGACCTGAAGAACAAGCACTGCAAGTCATACCATCTATTTTTAAAACTATTTTCTTCAAAAAACTCACTCTACTTTCTGTATATCTTTTATTCTTAAAATTCTAAGAGCATTTAAAATAGCAAGAACAGAAACGCCTACATCAGCAAAAACTGCGGCCCACATACTAGCAATACCAAAAGCACTAAGTACTAATACTCCTATTTTTACAGCAATCGCAAAAACGATATTTTGTCTTACAATTCTCATTGTTTTTTTAGAAATATGAATAGAGCTAGCAATTTTTGATGGTTCATCTGTCATGATAACGACATCCGCTGCTTCCATTGCCGCATCACTTCCAAGACCTCCCATGGCTACTCCGATATCTGCTAAAGCAAGAGCAGGTGCATCATTGATTCCATCACCAACAAATAGTAACTTTCCAGTAGATGACTTTTCCGCCATTAATTTTTCTATCCAAGAAACTTTATCTTGGGGCAATAATTCGGCATGATATTCATCTAAATGAAGAGAATCTGATACATTTTTACTAATATTTTCGCGGTCTCCTGTTAGCATAACTACTTTTTTAATATGATTCTGTTTAAGCAATTTAACAGCTTGATAAGAATCCTCTTTTATTTTATCTGCAATTACAATTGTCCCTGCAAACTCATTATTTATCGCAATATAGATAATGGTTCCTACTTCTTCACTTTTTTGAAATCTAATTTGATTGTCTTTCATCAGCTTTTCATTTCCAACGAAAACAATTTTGTCATCTACTTTTGCTTTCACTCCTTTCCCGGAAATTTCTTGTATATTTGAAACTTTTTTTTCATCGATTTTTTTTCCATAAGCTTCTTTAAGAGAAAGAGAAATGGGGTGATTTGAAAAGCTTTCTGCATAAGATGCATATTTTAATAAATCCTGTTTTGTATAGCCAATTGGTTTTATTTTCTGCACCATAAATACCCCTTCTGTTAAAGTTCCTGTCTTATCACAAACGATAATCTCAGTATTTGCGAGAGCTTCTAGATAGTTACTTCCCTTTATTAAAACTCCCATTTTAGATGCCGCTCCTATTCCTCCAAAAAAAGATAAAGGAATCGAAATGACTAAAGCACAAGGACAAGAAACAACTAAAAAGGAAAGTGCCCGATATATCCAATCACTAAAGTTTGTTTCTTTAATAATAAGAGGCGGAATCACTGCAAGAAAAATAGCTATTACAACAACAATAGGAGTATAGTATCTTGCAAATTTACTGATAAAGTTTTCAGACTTTGATTTTCTGCTACTAGCATTTTCTACTAAATCTAAAATTTTACTAACAGTGGATTCTCCAAATCCTTTACATACTTTAATTTTTAAAATTCCATCATTATTAATACAACCACTTAATACTTCATCATTTACAGATACTTTTCTAGGGACTGCTTCTCCTGTTAAAGCTTGGGTGTTAAGCATCGATTCTCCATCAACTACCACACCATCTAAAGGGATTTTTTCTCCAGGTTTTACAAGAATAATATCTCCAATTTGAATATCATTAGGATTTATCTTCTTGATTTCTTCTTTTTGACAAACATTGGCATAATCTGGTCGAATATCCATCAGATTGGCAACTGATTTTCTTGATTTATCTACTGCATAATTTTGAAATAATTCTCCTATTTGATAAAAAAGCATAACAGCAACTGCTTCTTCGAATTGTCCTATTCCAAATGCGCCAAGAGTTGCAACGGTCATCAAGAAGTTTTCATCAAATATTTTCCCTCTTATTATATTTTTGAAAGCCTTTAATACTATTTCATAACCTACTAAAAGATAAGCAATTACATATAAAGTATCATTAATACTCTTAGTATCAAATGTAATGAAAAAAGAAAATAACAGGAAAAGAAAAGAGATAACTATTTTAATAAGTTGCTTATTTCTTTTTTTGTTCATACTTTTTATTCCTCCTTTAATTTGATATCGGGTTCTTCCTTCTTAATTACTTTTCTAATTTTTTCCAAAGCCTCTTCCTTTCTTTCTTCTTCACATTCAAAAGTGAGTCTTTGCATCATAAAACTGATACTAACTTTTTCTATGGCATCAATTTTTTTTAAAGCTCCTTCTAGTTCATTGGCACAGTTTGCACAATCTAAATTTTCTATTTTAAATTTATAATTTTTCATCTTTTTCCTTCTTTCTTTAACCTTTATGATTAATATGCTCTAGACCAATTTCAAATAACTGGACAATATGTTCATCTTCTAATGTATAATAGACTTCCTTACCACTTTTTCTACATCGAACTACTCCACTTCTTCTAAGAACGGCTAGTTGATGTGAGATAGATGATTTTGTCATATTTAAAACATTTGCTAAATCACACACACACATTTCTTTTTGATCTAAGGCAAAAAGTATCCTACATCTTGTAGTATCTCCTATCAATTTGAATAAACCTGCTAAATTATTAAAAGTATTCCCGTTTGGCATTTTTTGTAATACCTCATCGACTGCTTCTTGATGAATTACATTACAATCACAAGAAAATTCATTTCTAGACATAAATTACCTCCTCGTATATAATATATGATTATTAATTGAATTGTTCTTCAACTATTTTTAGTATAGTTGAATATATATTCATTTGTCAATATTTTTCATCAAAAAAATGAAAATCATTCAGATTTCCACTTTTTTTGCTTAATCACTTATAAAATTGATCATAAAGAGAATTCCCCTTGGCAATCATATCGGATAATTTCTTTTCTTCTATCTGTAATTCTAAGCTTAATTTTATAATATTATTTCTATCTTGTTCTTTTAAGTTAGAAGAAGACCCTAATACGATGTTATCTTTGGAATAGATAGTAAAATTATAGTCATTGTAATCTGTCCAGCTAGCTTCTATATAATTTCCATTTTCAAAAGATGCATCACAATATAAATCTTTCCCATGAAAATCTAAATAAAAATTAAATAAAGATGGCATTTTTTGATTAGGTACTCCATAAGTAACGCCATTTTTTTCTTTGAGAGAATAGTACCCTTCTGGATTCTTTTTAAAATGATTATTTTCTAATGCTGTTTCAAATTTTTCTTCTAACTCTTTTTTCACATTATGGTAATAAAAAGAATAAATACCAAAGCAAAGAATGAGAATACTTAGTACAGTACCTAAGGTATATAAAATACGCTTATATCTTTTACTATCCCTCATTTGTTTATCCATATTACTAACCATTTTGATATCACCTTTTAATAAGACATCTAAGGAAATATGAAATACATCACTAATTTTGATAATAGTACTAATATCTGGATAATTTTTATAATTTTCCCAATTGGATATTGTTTGCCTTGTTACTCCGAGTATTTCTGCAAACTTCTCCTGTGACATCTTATTTTCCTTTCTTAGTTCTACTAATTTATCACCCAGATTCATAAACTTTTCCTCCTTTCTGATGTTATCTTATTATTTTTTCTAAAGAGGTACTATCAAATACTTTTTACATTTCCAATTAAATAACAATGCAAAAGATATTTGCTCTTTTTAATATCTACATATATTCTTTTTCCCATCTCATAAAAAGATAAATTCTATTGTCTTACTCATTACTTTTTAAAGAACCGTTCATATTTACTTTATGAATTTTTTTATGTAGGAGAATTTCTGCTAGTAAAACAAAGATAATAGACATTACAATAGTAATTACATAATAATACCAATTCACATTTTTGATATTCCCAAATTCCAAGAATTCAAATAAGAAATTTAATAAAAGATAACCTAAAGGAATTCCAAAGAAAACACCAATCATTGTCGTAATATTAATTTCTCTGTAGATATAAAGACTTACTTCTTTTTGCTGATAACCTAATACTCGTAAAGTAGCAATTTCTCTTTTTCTCTCTCCTATGTTCATATTCGTAATATTAAAAATCACTAAAATACAAAGAATGGCTGCAAAGACAATAATGACTATGGAAATTAAAGAAAAAGAATCGGCCATACTTTTTGGAATTTCCGTTGTATTGGGACTAATCGCAATCGCATATAAACCAAGACCTGCAAATGTTAGGGCAGTGGAACCAGCAACCGATAAAATAGTCATCACTAAATTCACTTTATAACGAAAAATATTTCGAAAAGAAGATTTATACTTAAAAGGGAATCTTTTCCATAGAAAAGAAATTCTTTCTAATAGTATTTTCTTTCCTACTTTAGGGGATTTTGGTCTTAATAAATCACAAGATGCTCCCTTCATTTCTTTGTAAGAAGAATTAATTGTAATGAAGGATAATAACACTAACATAGTAACTCCAGTAATAATACCTGGCATAATTACTCGATAAGAGGCCATTTTTGGCATATAAAACAAAGCATCATAAGCAGGATAAATCACAGTAGGCAATAAATCAATCCCTATTAAAAATCCTAATATAGAACCAACCAAACACATAGAAAAAGTAAAGAATGTATACTTCATTACAATCACTATTTTGGAAATTCCTAGAGAACGATAACATCCAATGATTGCTCGCTCCTCTTCGATTAAATGACTCATAGTAGAATAGACTACTAAAGCACTTACTAAGATGAAAAACAAAGGAAAAATGGTAGCTATTAATTCTATTTTTTCTCCATAACTCTTAATTAAAGCATAGGATAAATTCTCTTCTAAAGATAACACTACCAAATCATTATGTTTTTTTAGAACTTCTTTTTTCCACTTTTGTGTTGCTTTTTCATAATCATCTGAAAAAATATTCTTTGACAGTTTTTTATTATCCAACTTAACATATAAATCTGTAGTAAGATATTTTATTGAATTTTGATAATAATTGGTATCTAGATAATAGATATAGTTCAAATCTTTCTCTTTTATGGTTTGTTCTTGTTCCATTGTATAATAAGAAGGATTTTTTATCACTCCAACTATAGTAAATTTCTCTCCTAATATTTCCACCGTCTCGTTTAGTTTTCTATCACTAATTTGATCTACTATAATTTCATTAGTATTTTTAATTTTTCTTCCCTTTATGATTTCCATTTTGTGAAAGGAATCATCTGAAAGGTCGGAAATAATGACTCTTGTATCTTTGTTATCAATAGAAGTAACTTTCTTTATATATTTCAGATGAGGATTCTTTTTTATCTCGTTTATTTCGTATTCTGTAAATCCTGTTTCTTTTTTACTTTTGATAATAAAATCCAATCCTTTTTTTTCTTGATAAAAATCGTTAATAGAATCGGTTAGAGAACTTGCAAGAGTACCTAATCCTGATACAAAAGAAACCCCAAGCATTACAATAAAACACATAATCAGAAAACGGCTGATATTTTCTGTTAGAGTTTTTAAAATCGTTTTGATATACTTTCTTTTTACCATTCAATATCCTTTATATCTTTTGGTTTCTCATTTACTTCCTCAGCCACTATTTTTCCATTTTTGATATGAATTACACGGTCTGCCATCTCTTTTATCGCGGAATTATGAGTCACTACTATTACTGCTTTCTCTTCTTGCTTACAAATGTCGTATAATAAACCTAATATTTTTTTGCCCGTTTCATAATCAAGAGCCCCTGTTGGTTCATCGCATAATAAAATATCTGGATTTTTCGCAACCGCACGAGCAATGGAAACTCTTTGTTGTTCTCCACCAGATAACTGACTAGGAAAATAATTCATCCGGTCGCCTAATCCTACTTGCTCCATCACTTTTTCACATGATAGATGATTCTTACAAAGTTCTGTTGCTAACTCTACATTCTCTAATGCTGTAAGATTGGGAATTAAATTATAAAATTGAAAAATAAAACCTACCTTATTTCTTCTGTAATTTGTTAAGTTTTTATCCGATATTTTCTTTAGAGAAACTCCACTAGAAGTTAGATTTCCTGAACTAATGGTATCCATTCCGCCGAGTAAGTTTAGTATGGTTGTTTTGCCTGCTCCACTTGGACCCAATATGACCACAAACTCTCCTTCATAAATAGAAAAAGAAATGTTATCAACAGCAACGATTTCTCTACCACCCATATGATACTTTTTTATGATATCTTTTGCATTTATCATTTCTTTTCTTTCCATCTTTTTCCCTCCTAGTTTTTATAAAACCCTATTTTAATTTTCACTGATTATTTATTATTATACCATATAAGGTAATAATTTTTTCATCATTCCATAAATGATGTTGCAAAGTAAAATACAAACATTATTTATTCTCTTCTCTTAATTCAAAATCCTTCTTTTCTTCCTCAACAGCAGTAATTAATTCCTGTTCTGTAGTCATATGTAATTTTTTTGCTATCTTTTCATTTTTGTGGCAATTTTTCTAAAAACGCATCACCATAACTGACTTTCTCATCGCCTTGTTGAATTTGCATTCCTAATAAATCTTTAAAAATCAAAAATTAGAGAAGAGAAAACTGACAATTACAGTATAATGAATATGTCAAGGAAACTTGCATAAAATAAAAAGGAATATTCAATTTCGCATGTTGAATATCCACCTAAAATAATTTAGTGTAAGACACCTTATTACGAAGGTAATTGAGTGTCTATTTTTTTATAATAAATAGAGGAAAGGTAGACACTCAACAGTTAAATATTCCTAAGATGATAATTGAACAACAGAAAATAGAGAAGAAAAATAAAAAATCCAATTAAAAGATTCTATCCATTTTTTGAGTGATAGAATCTTTATTTTATGGTACTCACTAGTTTTGTTTTACTTAGTTTTTCATAGAACATATCTTTATTTGTAAAAGTATATTTCATCATGGTAATAAAATCAATGAGAAGAATAACTCCTATTATTATCAAGCAAGTAAATTCTCTTGTCATATCCATTTTAATAGAAGAAATAGCATATACGATGATACAAGGAAGGATAATATATAATAGTAGGAATAGGATTTTCCTAAAGAAGAGACGACCTACCTTTTTCTGATTCTGATAATCTAACACTTGAATATTTAAAAAAGTTTGTCCTAACGTACTATGATTAAAAAATAGTGGTAGAATAAAGTAGTAAAATATTATTAATAAGATTGTAAAGTAAAGTTCATCTTTACAAAATAAAATCGTAATTATTTTCAAGCATAAAAAGAGAAAAAAATCAAGAAACAAAGCAACACATCTTCTAAATCCTGAAATCGTTTTTCCTTTTTGTCTTGCTTCATAATTAATTTCACTAATCTTTGGAAAAAGAGAAATCATAGGACTACTAATCATATAACCTAGCAATCCACCTAACGTATTTAAAATAAGGTCATCCACATCAAACAAACGATATCCTCTCGGATAAATAAAATATAAACCAGATAATTGTGTCAATTCAAAAAATAAACTTAATAAGAAACTATACCAAATGACTTTTTTCTTATCACATTCAAAATAATATCTTAAAAAGAAACCAAAAGGAATGGTTAATAATAAATTAAATAGTGGAACATAAAAATAGGATTCTTTTAATGATTCGAAATAAGTTTTCGCATTCCATAAATCAAAAGAAGAATGTTTGATAAAATCCATAACAAAACAAAAGGGAATTAGCTGCGTCCTTGGTGTTGTTAACTGTGAAACTTCACTAATTTTAGGAAGAGGTAATATCACTAAAAAATAGGCACATATGAAATAATAAATAAACACATAAGTAAGAACAGATTTAAAGAAAGAAATAGAACCATATTTATGGTATTCTATTAAGATAAATGGTGTAGTAAAAACAAAAGCAACAATAGGGAAAGCAAAAGTGGCATATTTAATTATTTGTAAATAAGTCATAGAAAGAGAAAGGATTAGTAAAAGCTAATCCTTATTCCTTTCTCGAATAACCGCAATGAAGAGAAATATCAAAATTAAGATTCCAAATGGGATTAAAATAGGCAACCAAGTATCTTTAATACTTTGCCATATTCCATCTATATAATATAAAACAAACATTTCTATTTTTCCTTAATGATATTTTTGCTACAAAAATAGGTAATTAAGAAATATCCTCCATAAATTACTACAATAAAGCAAGCTGTCATAATAATAGATAGTAATAATCCTTCTCTCCCAAATGTTTCTAAAATATAGGAACTGAATTTAATTCCAAAGATAGAATGAACAATCGCAAGTACTAAAGGCATTAGAAAGAAAATCCCTATTTGTCTAAATAATGCTCTATTAATTAGTTTCTCATCTACACCTATTTTTCTTAAAGCGATAAATCTTTCTTTATTATCACTAGATTCTGATAGTTCTTTTAATGCAAGAATGGCAGCACTCGATATTAAGAAAATAATACCTAAATATAAGCCAATAAAAGTAACCATTCCACCAAGTCCCATAGAAGCTTCTGCAATATCAAATCTTGTATTTTTACTAGGGATAATATATTGATCATTATTCTGAACAAGTTGAAGTTTTTCTTCCATTCTTTGTTGTTCTTCTTTCGTATTTACTTTATAGTTTGCTGTTAAAATACTACGTGTACGGTATTCCTCTTTAACCACATCATCTGGGACTACAAAGAATCCAGAATTAATATGGTTACCTGATAATTGAAGAAAACCATCTTGACACTCTTTATATTTTGGTTTTAATACTTTACCAAAAACAGAGATGGTATTTCCTTGTTTCAAGGAAGTATTTCGTATTTCCACCATAGAACCATAATCAGCAATTACAATATATTCATCTTTATTCAGCTGATAAGTCTTTTTTCCATAAAGTTTCGCAAGTTTATTATAATCACTAATTTTAAGAATATCTTCATTTTGATTATAATTCATATATTTATACTGTTCTTTTACTTGTTCAAAACTATTTCCTAACGTTTCCTTTAGCGTAAAATCGGAAGAGTGGTATACCGTAACTGTTACCATATCCTTTAAATCTTCCTCAATATCCATGCCTGTCATTTTCAAGGTTTCTAGGATGGTTAGATTAGAGTTTTTCACCATCGCCTCTGTATAATAATCGGATATATCCTCTTGTTTTAAATTGATTTCCTTATAAAGTTGAAGGTCTGCGGGTGCAAGTTCATTCAAATTCTTTGTCATAGAAGTTTTTATGGATAAAGCACTCGATAAAACACAAAGAGTTACAAATAACATAATACAAATAATAGACATTGAAAATACCGTAGTATTTACTTTAGAACTAATTTGTCTTAGTGTAAAACTATTTAGTCCCTTATAGTAAAAGTTCTTCATGGACATCACAATTTTTAATAAAAGTCCTGATAACGACCAGAAGATAAAGAACGTCGAAATACACCCTAAAGCAATTGGTATGAAAATTTCATTGGCATCTTGTATTTTATCAACACCACCAGTTACCATATAATAAGCATATCCTAAAAGAGCACATGAGATAATAAAAATAAGAACACAAAGCCATGGACTTTTGAATTTTATTTTTTCTGACTTTTTATTGGCATGTAATAAGTCAATTAACTTACATCTACTAACACTAATCGTATTAAAAAACATGACTAGTAAATACATAATTCCAAAATAGATTAAACATTTTATACTAGCACTTACTGAAAAGATAAATTCAAATTTTTCTACATCTGCTTCAAACATATTAGCAACAATGATACTCATAAGTTGAGATAAAAGAAATCCAATACCAAGTCCTACGATAAGAGAAATTATTCCAATAATTAAAGTCTCTAGAAAAAGGATAAATGATATTTTTCTTTTACTCATACCTAGCGTTAAATAAATACCAAATTCTTTATTTCTTCTTTTCATTAAAAATCGAGAAGCATAAATAATTAAAAATCCTAGAATAAGGGATACAAAAACACTGACTCCTGATAACATATTCGTCATTAGTTTAATGAGTTCTCTTGTATCTCTTGTTACATCTAATAATACGGTTTGACTATCGATTGC
>CANRVM010000004.1 GCA_947643295.1 uncultured Mycoplasmatota bacterium | reverse complement strand
ATATTGGATCCATTTCCACCAAGGCAGTTATTATCGATGAGAAAAAAAATATTTTATTGAGTGAATATATCTGGACAGAAGGAAATCCGATAGAAGCTGTAAAGAAAATTATCAAGACTTTTAAGGAAAAAATAGAAGATGATATTAAAATCGTTGGAGTTGGTACTACAGGATCGGCTAGAAAATTAATTGGAACAATTCTAGGCGCTAATATCATAAAAAATGAAATTACTGCTCATGCGATTGGTACCCTATCCTTTTATCCTGATATTAAAACGATTGTAGAAATTGGAGGACAAGATTCAAAAATCATTCTAATCGAAGAAGGAATCGTAGTTGATTATGCAATGAATACTTTATGTGCCGCAGGAACTGGTGCTTTTTTATCTAGTCAAGCAAAAAGACTTGGTGTTAATGTAGAAGATTTTGGAGAAATCGCTTTATCTAGTAACAACCCTACTCCTATCGCTGCAAGATGTACTGTTTTTGCAGAAAGTGATTTAGTCCACAAAGCACAAATGGGATATAATAAAAAAGATATCATCGCAGGATTATGTGAAAGTGTTGCTAAAAATTATATGAATAATGTTGCAAAAGGAAAAAAAATAAAGGAACCTATTATCTTTCAAGGTGGAGTAAGTAAAAATATAGGTGTAAAAAAGGCTTTTGAAAAGATTCTAGATACTAATATCACAACCGATCCAAATGGTCATTTAATGGGAGCCATTGGAGTTGCTATTTTATCACAAAAAGAAAAAGAAGTTAATTTTAATTTTAATATGGTAAACTATCAATTTAAAACAACAAGTCATTTCTGTAATGGTTGCCCTAATAATTGTGAAATCATGATGATTAAGAAAAATAATAAATTAATTGATGCTTGGGGTAATCGATGTGAAAAAGGACAAGTAAAAACCACTTAAGAATAGGAATTAATACCTTATTTTTGGTTGGAAATAAATCCCAACCTTTTTATACAGACAAAAACAATTCCAAGAAAATAAAGGGAGAGTATCTACAAAAAAAATCAAGTCAAAAACTTGAAGAAAGCCTACAAGTATGGTATGATGAATATGTCAAGGAAACTTGCATAAACTAAAAAAGGGAAATACTGAACTTCGACAAGTTGAGTACTTACCTCAAATTTAGAGTAAATGTACTTAATCTATTGCAGATTGAGTACTATTTTTCTTATATAGATTACTATCTTACAAAAGTAAAAAGTAAGGCTATTAGTAAGAAGATAATGATGATTAAGGAAAAAATTAAAAAATCCTTCTTATGCATAACTATCAGCCTCCTTTCAAAAGAAAGTTGGCAAGTACCCAACAGTTAGTATTTCCTATAAATATTATACTATTTGTAAACTTATAAAACAATCGAACAAGTACAAGTTTTTCATAAAATCATCTTTTTATAATGTATGAATAATAATGTTACTCTATATGAAAAAATTTCTTTCTTATAATAGACTTAGTTCATTACAAAAAAATAATCAATAAGTAAAGTGTATATACTAAAATTTTTTTCTTAGTAACCCCTACTATCAAAGAAAAAATTACAAATAATTTTAAATTTAACTTATTATGTTATGCTTAACATTTTTTCAATAATAGCAAAATCATATTGGCTTTTTTAATAAACTACTTTATTACCAGCGAAAAAATAAATTCTTTTTCATCACTTTAAAACTAAATATTTATTATTTTTCTAGCTCTACCAATAAATCATCTAATTTTTGAGATAAGTAATCCGCTGGATTATCACCATCATTACACATACCTAACATAGTTATAATCACTTTTCCATTTTCTCTAAGACAATCTTTTGCAGCCTTTTGATCATTCTTTGAAAAAGACCTTCTCGAAATAATAATAGCTACCTTTCTCAAAGCTTTATCATAAAGATACTTTTCAGTAGTATAAACTTCTTTTGGAGTGATTTCTTCCGAATAGTTTTTAAATTCAAATATAATATATCTTGTGTTAAAGTAATTGTTTAGTGTCCAAAAGAAATCATCTTCGATGTCACTTTTCGTTTTACAAATTAAATCAAATCGGTATAATCCATCATTGGATGTCTTTTGTTTTCTCCAAATACTTAGATAATTAGAAAACAGTTCTCTTAAGATATCAGTACATAAGTTTTCATATGCTTGAGATTCCTTTCTACCAGCAATTATATGATTCAAGGACTTTTCCCAATTTGAAACATCTATAGTATGAACAACTTCTTGATTCCTTAACAATAGAGGTATATTTGGCTTTACTTCCTCAACATCGTCATAAAAAAATCTAAAAATCCTAATAATTTTTTATGTAGTTTGTTATCACAATTCGTTAAATATAATATGTTTCTTAGGTCAATAATCTCTATATTATTATTTTCCTCTTTTTGATAGTCATTAGGACAAAATGCATTAAAAATTAATAATTTCTTTTCATTTCCTATTGAATTAGATAATTTATTAATACCATTTGAAAAAGCAATTGCTGAAATATTTTTCTTTGAAGAAAACTTAATTTCAAAAAGATATCTTTCATTCCGGTTTTGTTGGTTATATACCAATTTCTTTTTTTAGTATTATCTATTTTAACTTCATAACCAACTACTTTAAACAATTGAAATATAAAATCTTCAAAATCTTTATATTTTCTGTATGCCTCATCTGGTACATTTTTCATAGTAATAATCACCAATCCTATTTTAGCACTTCTATTCTAAAATGCAAAATAAAAAAATAGTGTTAACACTATCTCTACCTCTTTTATGTTGGTGTATTCTTTAAAATATGATAGAATATTTATAGAGATTTAATTGGATTTTGTCAATTTAGAAAATGCACTTTCATAATGTCATATGACAATATGAACGAAGGAGGAAGTTATGGAAAAAATTAAAGAAAAAGCATATGAAATCTTAGATATTGCGAAAAAGATTTATCAAATACAAGAAAGGGATAATCCTACTGCTATCTTTGGAGATAAAACTTTTTTAATAGGCACTGAGGAGGACCGGGATGCCGTTTCCGTTGAGCGAAATTATGAAAAAAAAGACAGATCCTATTATTTTGAAACTCCAGAAATTGATGGCGTTATTATTAAAAGAGAGAATGGCAATTATTGTATTAAGGCAATGGTAAAATATATAAATGCTAATAATCAAGATTTGTGGTTCGCGAAAATTAGAATAGAAAATTCCTATGATGAAGATATTCAAATAATGGGGAAATGGGGTGGTAGCTGGGAAGATTCAGACTGTGAAGATGAAAATCAAATTAAAAACCCCAATTTAGATTTTCCCCTTGCGTTAGATTCAATGAAAAATCATTTGGTTGGTATTCTTAATCAACTTTGGAATAATGAATTAAGTAGTGAAACATATGATCCAGGATGGGTCAAAAAATTAAAACTATATAATAATTAAAAGATTTGTTGAACGTTGTTCCCTCTGATAATATCGTCTTTTTAATCTATTATTCGCATATTCTAAATTGATATATTCATCTTTTAATTCTATTTTACTTTTTTCTTTTTCGTAGGCTCTACTATCTAATCGGGTTAAGAATTTACTATTCTTTTTTTATGCATGAAAGTATAAATTCTATTGAAATGTAACCTCTATTCATTATATAAATTGATTTATAATCGTTTGTTATTTCTTGTTTATGTTTTATGCACTTCTATTTTCACTTGCTCGATAAGATGATATAAATCATTCAATGATGTATTATTTATTTAATATATCATAATGCACAGATATTGTTGTTCTTGATAAAATAATTTCAAATAATCTGTATTTAAAGTTATAAAGACCTCCGGATTTCATTTTAACCTTCGGTCTAATAATGACTAATTCGTTATATTTTCCTTTTCCACTTAAAACCAGCTTTTTTTAATCTTTCTAAGCTTAATGATTAGCTTCTTCAGATAATTCTTCAATTGTTTTTTCTCCTTTTTGTAACAAGGCGTTACTTAGCCAAGAAGAAGTTAATCCATAATCAATATAAATTAATTGTCCAGACATATAAGAACAAATATCACTACCCATTACTACTAAAGGATACCCCATGTCTTTTGGTTCTGCGGCATAACCATTCCAACTTTTTAAAAATATATTGGAAATCATTTCCTCTCCCTCTGCAATATCTCCGTTAGGACTAGTTGATTTATTAAAATCTTCCGTTAAACCTGTTGCGGTATCCCCTGGATTAATCGCATTAATTCGAATTCTTCTATTGATAAATTCAGGTGCCATACATTTATATGTTACATATGACTCCAAGCATTGTTTCGCAAAAACATAAGCACTTTGTATCAAATCTTGATGTGTATCATACCAAGTCATTGCCTCATCCCACGATGGTATATCGATAAGTTCAACTGCCTTATCATATACTTGTTGCCAACCAAAACCACCTACAGATGAGATAAAATTTACAGAACCATGATCTGAAATACGATTTAGTAATTGCTCCGTCATATATTTTTGACTATAAAAATTTACTTTTTGTACTAATAATTCTTTCCCTTTAAAATAAGCAATACCATGACATAAGAATAACACATCAATCTTTTCAGGTAACTCGCTAAGCACCTGATCAATTTCTTCCTTGTTACTTAAATCAGCTTGAAACTTTTTTGCAACTGGTAATTCAATTGGATTCACATCAATCGCATAAACATTTGCTCCTAACTCTAATAATAACTCAGTGGCCGCTTTACTCATTCCAGATGCAGAACCAGTAATGACTACATTTTTTCCATCATAACCAAATAATCTCTTTAAATCCATAATATCCTCCTTCGTTCTTTGTTAATTTCATTATAACATTATCCAAACAATTTTTTAGTGAATTTAAAAAATCTAACATCTAGTTTACAGTTTGCTAAAATTAGAATGATAGGAAAAGAAAAAAGAAATCCTATTGAATTTCTATGGTATTTAATAATTGTTTTATTTTTTCATCTGTAAAATATTCTAAATTATAGAATGTATAAACATACTTCTTATTATTCTTTAAAATACTTACTTCTCTTAAATGAGAGGTGTTTAAGATATAACCAGTATAGTCCCCATCAATTAGTGAAATGCTATCAATAAGAGGAATTGCCACTAATACGATACTATGAAGTAAATACCTTTCTCTCATTTTTCTAATACGTGTAAAAACATGATTGAGATAATCTTTTACTTGAGTTAAAAGTTGAAATAATTCTATATCATTTGTAATATGTTTTTTATCTAGGAATTTTTTTTTATTAGCATTGGATACTTTTCTACCTATTCCTTCAAACAGTACACTATCATTTTTTAATTGGTATAGTAATGTATCTGCCTTTCCCATCATAAAAGCAGTCTTAAAATGTTCTTTTTCACTGGATAATGCGTAGGTTTGAAAGCAAATGTCTGATGTATTTTCCACTAGTCTAAAATCTTGAAAATCATTTTTTATCTTCATATCCTCAAATACAAGATATTCTTCCTTTGATAATTTTTTAGAATGAATGGTAATCGTATCTAAAAAATTTAATCTTTTTACCACCTCACTAAAATCATCAGATGCTATTTCCTTAGTATTGTAATAATATAAACAAAAGGATTTTACACCAAAATAAAGAGCGCCAAGAAATATAATTGCTCCCAAAAATAAAATTTTTTTCTTTTGGTTCATTAAAACCACCTCTATTTTTTACGTATTTTTTCATGATAGAAAAAGTTTATAAAAGAAATATTTTCACGCCTACAAAATTTATCTATTTCCATTGATAACACTTCCCAATAAGATGAATTTTTTTGGATATAAATCTCATTATATAAATCAGTATAATTAGGATAATTATCTTTAATATATTCCATTATATAAGTTTTATAGGAAGCCCTTAAATTTAAGTTTTCAAACCAATAGACATCTACGAAATCCTTAGTTTTTTGAATGATACTTTTAAAATCAGTAATCCCAGGAAATATAGGAGACATAAATAAGACGGTTTTAATATGATTTTCATGCAACACTTTTAATGTCTCGATTCGCTCTTCTATACTACTAGCTTTATCCATATCTTTTTTGAAGTTTTCATCTAAAGTATTGATAGAAATAGCTACTTCCACATTTTTCATTTTTCTTAATAAATCCATATCTCTTAAAATCAACATACTTTTCGTAGAAATAGTTAATTCGCAATCAATTTCTACTAATTGTTTTAAAATTTCTCTTGTAATCTGATATTTTTCTTCATACTTGTTATAACAATCCGTAACAGAAGAGAGAAAAACTTTTTTGCCAGTTAACTTCTTAGGACTTATTTTTTTATCACATCTTTTCACATCCAAAAACTCTCCCCAAGCTTCTGGATGATTCGTAAACCTTTTCATAAAAGAAGCATAACAATATTTGCAAGCATGAGGACAACCAATATAAGGATTTATCACAAAGTCGCTGGCTGGTAGTTTAGATGGAGTTACATAATCATTTACCCTTAGCTCTTTTACTATCATATTTATTTCCTACCTTCTATCCTACTTTTCTTTTTCTGTTAGAGAAAAAATTAGCAAGTATACTAAACAGAATAGAAAAGATAATTAAAATTATCATATTTAGAATGACAGGTTGCAGGGTATCCAAACTAATTACCTCTATTTTTCTAATTAATTCATTACTATTAATATAGTAATAAGATGGTAACAGATGAGCTATTTTTAAAACAAAATCTGGTAAATACTCAGTGGGCACAAAAGCACCGCATAAGAAACTAGAACCTAACGCCACCACATTAACAATCCCATTTATTGCATTCTTATTATGAATTAAATTTCCAATTAAGAAAGCAAGTGTTAGGGCACAGAAGCAAAAAATAAAGGAATTAATGATATAGCAAATACCATGAGTGGTTAACATAATATCTCCTACCAAAAAGAAACTGACTACTACGTACAAAAGCCATAAAAGAAAAGCAAATAAGCCATTAGATAATAGTAACTTTCTATTGAATTCTTTTTCCTTCATACTACTAATAATCGTTCTTTTTTTGACGTTTTTCTCAAGAAAACTTGCTAAAACAAGACAAATGATATAGACACATCCTGCTAAAATACTATAATTGGCAAAACTATAATAATAAGAAGCCTTTTGCAAATTATTGATATCTAATTTAGAAGTTACTTCAATATCAACTTTTTTTAATAATGTTTCGTTTATTTTCTGGATTAATATCTCTTCTTCATGAATTACTTCCTGATAAGTACTCGCAACACTTAAATATCTTTCTAATAGCATTTCGGCAAGACTTGCTTGATAATCTCCTGTCGATTTAATATTCATTTGAGGATTCTTACCATTTAAAAAGTCTTCTCTGTAATTTTTAGGAATATAGATAACATAGTTAATATCTCGGTAAAACAAAGCATCATTAATAGCATCCTCTTCTTTTTCTACTTTCACTTTTTTACTATGTTTTTCCATATACTGAATCAAATTGTGTGTTATTCCTTTATCCTCATCCTGATTGACAATCAAAACATCTGGTTTACTAGATACGAAACTTTGACTACTATCTGATGTTTGCATATTAAAAGCACCGAAGAAAATTAAAATAGCCGAATATAAAATGACAATAAATTTATTTTTGTTTAATACTTTTAAAAATGTTTTAAATACTATCATACTTTTGCCTCCTTAAATGAAATACAGAAATAACAATTAATACAGTAGCAAAAAGAAGCAAACTAAAGAAATTTAAGAAAAAGCGATCTAGTGTATCATAATAATAAAGAGAATAAAAGCCATCGGTTATCATATTCGCAGGATTTAATTTATTCACAATCGGAATATTTTTATCCACTATATACTTCATGGTAATTCCCATCATACCAGACAAGAAACAACCTAACATCGTAATTGATAAAATAATGCCTGTTTTTGTATTATCACTTACTTTGAAACAGCAAGAAGTAACGACCCCTAAAGAAAGACCTGCAAGTGAGCCTGCAAAAGCTAAAAGGATGATATAAAAAATCTGACTACCATAATCAACATGAAGAACAAAAATAGTATAGAGAAATAGTAGCAAGATACCAATTAAACTTGTTAAGTAGCTAGCCAAAACACTACTTAATATGATTTTTCCTTTACTTGTTGGACCTACTGCAATTCTTTTTCCAGTAACTGTCATATTAGCTAGACTTTGGTTGATAGCAAACATACTTAAAATACCACTATATAAACAGGCCATTGCAATTAAGGTATAAAACTCTACCATCATATAACTTAAATTACTACTAGAGATATCTTTAATATTGGCATCCTTTTGCTTTGTCATTTCCATTACTTGTCCATAAATACTTGCATAAAGAGAATTATAATTACCAATATCTTCTAGAGGAGTATTTTTTCTCAACTGCTCTATTTTTAAATTGACAACATTTTTCATAATTTCAGCTTTCGATGTGATTTCTTCCACTACAAATTTTAGAATCGTTTCATTAATATCACTAGTGCCAACCACTATTTTTGGCTTAGTATCTTTTATAATTAAATAACCAGTAATTTTGTCGTCACCTAATAAAGATCTTGCCTTCTTTTCTGTTACATACTTCGTAGAAAATAATCTATTTTTATTTTCTTTATCACTTAATACTTTAAAAGATTCTCTATAAATGGTATTTTCCTGAAACTCTTTATTATCTACAATCGCAATGTCAATAATATCTAATTTTTCATTTTTTTCAATATCTGAAAAAGCCATTTGAAAAAAAGTTCCCAATATAATAGGAAAAGCAAAGGTCCAAAAGATTAACATTTTATTTTTAAAAAGAATTTTTAACGTATATTTAAAATTATGAGTAAACATCAGTCACGAAGCTCCTTCCCTGTAAGCTCTAAGAATACATCATTTAAGGTTGGCCTTTCAGAGAAGATTCTACTATAATTAATTTTCTGTTCCTTTAAATATTCCATTAATTCTACTAAATTATTTTTACCTTTTCGGTAAGTAATCATTAAAACAGGACTTTGATAAACTACCTCTTCTACATGTTTTCTATTTTCTATTTCCTTTATATATTTTGGATCTAAATCCATTACTTCGACACTTACTTTTTCTTCAATATTTGCTAATTTCTTTAGTTCATCGGTTGTTCCACTCGCAATAACTTTCCCTTTATCTAAAATTATAACCCGGTCACATAGTATTTCAACCTCTTCCATATAGTGAGTCGTATAAACAACAGTTGCTCCATTTTCTCTTAACACCTTAATACCATCTAAAATATTATTTCTACTTTGTGGATCAACTGCTACCGTTGGTTCATCTAAAAAAATGATTTTAGGTTTATGAGCAATTCCACAAGCAATATTTAGTCTACGTAAAAGCCCGCCAGAAAGTTGTTTTGGATAAAACTTAATGAAATCTTTTAATCCAACTAATTCAATTGCCTCTTCAATATATTTTTTTCTAACATCTTTCTCCTTAATATAAAGTCCACAAAAATACTCAATATTATCATAAACTGTTAGTTCCTCAAATACAGCAACATCTTGGAAAACCACTCCAATATCTCTTTTTATGTCGTATGAATCTACATCCATTTTCTTTCCAAAAATCTCTATCTCTCCACCACTATAATTTAGTAACGATAGAATACAATTGATAGTAGTAGATTTTCCACTACCATTGGGACCTAATAAACCTAAAATCTCCCCTTCTTTTACTTCAAATGATAAATCATCAATTGCCTTTAAATTTTTATACTTTTTTGTTAAGTTTTTTACTTCAATAATATTTTTCATTACTTTCTCCTATTTCATTATCACTTTTTCTCTTTCTAGCTCTTTCTCCATAATCCATTTAATATCTTCGATTGATTTATCAATATTAAATCTACCATTACCAATTGGATAATAGACCGAATAAAATTTATAAGTTTTACCATCTATTTCTTTTTCAAAACACTTTTTACGTACCTGCGATACTGATATCTTTTCATCTAATACAATAGAAGAAACTTGATTTCCAAAAAGAATGATTACTTTTGGATTAATGATAGCAAACTCCTTTTTTAATAAATCTAAGTATTTAAGATAAACAGAGTCTGGTAATACTCTAGCATCTAATTGCGTACATTTTCCTAAATTTGTGATAAAGTAATGATGATGAATTACATCTTGATAGACTTCTTCTGCGAATTCCTCTGACCATTCACTTCCCTTTATCGATTTAATTTTTTGATAAATACCTTCTTCTACTAAATCCAGGGCATAAAACAAATCCCATATATTTTTCGTTCCTATCCAAGGAGATTTTAATCCCTTCCACTCTTTCTTTGATGCAATGTTTCTGCCAGTTGGATTCATAAAAACAAAACAGATATCTGGGTTTTCACTACACCCTCCATTATAGATGGAATCTAATTCTTTTGCACCATACTTCTTTTGCAATTTATCATATTCTTTTGTCAAATCTTTTAATTCCATTTTCTTCTCCTAACTGTGTGTTATCAATACAACTTTTTCATTCATATCTTCTCTATCTTTTTATTAATCCACCATGACATTTTAATATATAAACTTTTTTATTGTTCTTACTTATTGTTTCCTCTCCTTCAAAATAATCTAAATCACCAGTTACGTTAAACGTATAACGGTATTCTTCATTGATAAACTCTTTCGGTCCTCGAACTGGAAGGATATCACCTTCTCCAACTTTCATTAATGCTTTCCTTAGTGCATTATCTATCGCTTCTTCGCTGAAAGATTTATCTAAAACTACACCATAATAATTCATTCCCCAAATTGGTGTTTCATGACTAGATAAATAAACTACTTCTTCACCCATGAAATCCGTTCCACCAAAATAGGTATCGTGATAAATCATATTCTCTTTCTTATACTCGTAATCATGTGAGCCCAATCTTGTTGACGATATCTTTTTTACATTTTCGTTTGCATAAGTTTGCTTCTTTGCTTCCAATAAAAAATTATGTAAATCTTCTATTTGTTTTTCTTTCAATAACCTATCTAAATCATAAACACCATTCGTTTTTTTATTTTTCATCATTATAGCAATATTTAAAATGTCTTCTGCTAGTTCTTTAAATCCAATTACTCTACAATTTAAATCGGCAACTCTCCAATCATTTATCGGTTCATCATATTCTAATAATGATTTAATATCCACTTTTTTACCTGTTTCATCTAATACTCTTTTAGCAACAACTTTTGCTGTTTCACTAGGCACTTTCTTTGTTTTATAATGTGTTTCCACTAATTCAAGTTTTTCTTCTTCACATTTTTTTGCATACTCAACAACATCATCGATAAATTTTTTAACTTCAAATCTAAAGTTTCCACCTCTAAATACTGGGATAATATTAGATGCGTCTTCAAATGATTTCATTTGCTCATCCGTTAATCCTGCTGTACCAATAATAATTGGTTTCTTCACTTTCAAAGCAAAATCTAGTATCTTATTAAAACTATCCTTATGTGAAAAGTCAACAATCACGTCAAAATCTTCCTTTATACTATCTAATTCATCATAGTGATAGAAATTATTATCACTCCTACATATACCTGCAACAATTTCTACAGAATCACTTACTTTAGCAATTTCTAATGCCTCTTTTCCAGTTCTACCTGTTATGCCACTCCATAATACTTTTACTTTATTCATATTCTTTATATCCCTTCACACATAAATGATTACTTATTTTATTCCTCTTACCTTACTAATCTCTTTTCATTTTCAACTACTTCCAAAGTAATTGTTTCGATACCTGAATTCTTTATTTCCTCTTCGATTTTTTGTTGCATATTTTTCGCATTTTCAAAATCAACGTTTCTTAACTTTGTTCTTTCTAATAATAATTCATCACTAATATGTAGATAAACAATGAAATCACAATCTAATAAAACAGTGCCAAACATTGGAATTTCTGGTCTAATAGATAATTTTGCTCTTACGAGTTCATTCATTTTCTCTCCAATTTCTTCTGTCCAAGGAGTACGACAAACATATTCGGTTTCTTCCTTTGTCAGTAAAGGAAAAATTTCTTTATCCATATCTAGACCAATATGCAATTGATTTAACAAGGTTGTTTTTCCTGTACAAGTAGTTCCTAATACACAAATTCTTTTATCTTGGTTTTCATGAAATATAGTTACTAAATAATCTACATTTACTTCTTTCATTGTTACTACCCTTCTAATTCTATTATCTTTTCTATATTTTCATCTGCCGTTCCAACTAATCTAACAACATTAGGCAGATGATAAAAAGCTACTGTATTTTGAATACTAAATTCTTCTTCTGTTTCAGAACATAAAAATACCCTTTTATGAAGTGCCATTGCCATTCCAAGTTCAATATGAGCCCCTCTTCCTGCGGGTAATAATACAATAACTACATCAGCACTGGCAACACCTTGTTGTTCTAATTTAGCATATTCTGTTATCTCTTCTATCGATGCATCATCACTAACAGTTGCTACCCAATCATGAGTTTGTTGCCACCCATTTTCTTTTAATCTCTTAGCATAATCATTCACAAGCTCCATATTTTTCATTCCAGATGCTACATAAAACTTCATTTTACTCACTCCCAACAAAATACTTCCTTACTAGTATATCAAAGATAGAAAGTTTTGGATATACATAAGATAAAATATTCAATTAAATTCTTCCAATAATTCTTTTTTAAAACAAAAAGAGCGTATCTTTATCAATACGCTCAATACTTAAAATATATTATACTAATACTTCTTCTCTATAAGGTTCTACTCTTTTTGTTTCTAAGCTTCTTTTAATATCAATGACTCGTTGATTGGATGAACCTTTCCATTTTAATCTTGGATCTTTTAATTCTTCATCAAATTGCCCATCCACTAATACATCGATAAAATAAAATATTTCTTTCTCCTTTAAATCTTCAAAATGAAAACCAGTCCATACCCAAATGTCTTTATTAGGATAAGCCTCTTTGAATGTTTTCGCAAGTCTCGTTACTTCCTCGATATTTTTTGGATGAAGAGGCTCTCCTCCTAAAATAGATAAGCCTCTAATACTATCGTTTTGACATAAATCAAGAATCGTATTTATTGTATGATTATCAAATTCCTTTCCTCCATTAAAATCATGGGTTTCTGGATTAAAACAATTCTTGCAGTGGAAAGTACAACCTTGTACAAAGATAGAAACGCGAACTCCTGGACCATTGGATATATCCATTTTTCTTATTTTATTATAATGCATACTTATTCCTCATTATCTTTATTGTCTAAGTGAACAACTCTTTCCTTGATTTCTTGTGTTCTACCTTTATTCCAGAAATTTGCTCCAATATATCCACAAGTTCTTCTTGCTACATTTAATTTATCATGGTCTTTATTTCCACAATTAGGACAATACCATTCTAAATCTTCTCCAATCAATATCTCACCCGTATAACCGCATTCTTGACAATAATCTAATTTGGTATTTAATTCAGCATACATAATATTATCATAAATGAATTTAATGACCTCTATTACAGCCTCTAAATTATTCGATAAATTAGAAGTCTCAATATAAGAAATCGCTCCTCCTGGACTAAGACGTTGAAAGTCACTCTCTAGTTTTAATTTCGTAAAGGCATCAATCTCTTCAAAAACAGGAACATGGTAAGAATTTGTGATATAATTTCGATCCGTAATTCCTTTAATAATACCAAAACGGTCTCTTAGGCATTTCGAAAATTTATAAGTAGTCGATTCAATTGGCGTTCCATAAACAGAGTAATCAATATCTTCAGCTTGTTTCCACTCTTTACACTTATCATTTAAGTGTTGCATAACACGAAGTCCGAATTCTTTTCCTATACCATTATCTGTATGAGAATTTCCAGTCATGTATTTGACACATTCATAAAGACCTGCATATCCTAAAGATATCGTAGAATAACCATGATGTAACAACTCATGAATCGATTCCCCCTTCTTTAACCTTGCTAGTGCTCCATGTTGCCAAAGAATTGGTGCCACATCGGAAGTTGCTCTACTAAGTCTTTTATGTCGAATTTGTAAAGCACGATGACAAAGCTCTAATCTCTCATCAAAAATTTTCCAGAAATCTTCTTCATTCTTATCGCTAGATAGTGCAATATCCACTAGGTTAATGGTAACTACACCTTGATTAAATCTTCCATAATATTTTGGTTTTCCATTTTTATCTACATATGGAGTTAAGAAACTTCTACATCCCATGCAAGGATAACATTGTCCATCACCATTTTTATCAATCTTGTTTTGTTTCATGATTTTTTCAGAAATATAATCAGGAACCATACGTTTTGCGGTACATTCAGCAGCTAGTTTTGTTAAATAGAAATATTTACTATCTTCTTTGATATTATCTTCTTCTAAGACATATAAAAGTTTAGGGAAAGCTGGCGTAATGAAAACCCCTTTTTCATTTTTCATTCCTTCTGTTCTTTGCTTTAATACCTCTTCAATTAACATTGCAAGTTCTTCTTTATACTCTTCTGTTTCTCCTAAATATAAGCAAACACTTAGGAATGGAGCTTGCCCATTCGTTGTTGTCATGGAGTTAATTTGATACTGGAATGTTTGAACACCATCCGTAATTTCTTTTTTCAAGTCTTCCTCAACATATTTCTCAATCTCTTTTTTTGTACATTTTCTTTCTTTATATTTTTTCTCATAAAACTCTCTACTTAAACGAACAAAAGGTGCTAAATGGGTAAGTGTAACTGTACAACCTCCATATTGACTAGAATTAACTGCTGTAATTAGTTGCGTAGCGATTGTCATAGCTGTTAAAAATCTATGTGGTTTTTCAATCATAATCCCATTAATATTTGTACCATTTTGTAACATATCTTCTAAATCAATTAAATCACAGTTATGTAAAGCATTTTGTGCAAAATAATCTGCATCATGGAAATGAATAATACCATCATCATGGGCTTGTACAATATCTTCTGGTAGTAAAAATCTTCTCGTAATATCCGTACTAGTAATACCTGCTAAATAATCTCTTTGTGTCGTTACGATTTTTGCATTTTTATTCGAGTTTTCGGTATTCCAATAGCTAGATTCTCCATCAATTAATTCTTTAATTGCTAAATCTGTTGTATTACTCTTTCTTACTAACTCTCTAGTATACCTGTAAGTGATATATTTTTTTGCTAATGTGTATTTTCCAATACTCATTAACTTCATTTCAATAATATCTTGAATATCTTCTACTAGGATTCTTTTCTTTCCTAACTTTTCTATATATTTAATAATATTTTTAATTTGAACTGATGAAGCCTCATCTTCTTCTTCTACTTCTAAATTAGCCTTTCTTATTGCTTCTTCTATCTTTTCTGGACAATAATCTACCATATGTCCGTTTCTTTTAATTACTTTCATACATCTTTCTCCTTTTACATTTCTACATACACTATCCTACCACACCAGAATATAATACTATTGGTGCACTTGCACCATTTTACGAAAATTGATAAAATTATTTTAGGTGGTAAAAATGGATGAATTATTTGAAGGAATTAATGAAAAAGAAAGAGAACGTTTACTAAAGAAATTAGAAGCAAATACCATTAGTTTTCAAAAGAATAATAGGATTTTATCTTATATTATGGAGGATTCCTTTTTAGGTATCGTAGTTGACGGATATTTACAGATTATCAAAGAAGACTACGATGGAAATAAGATGATTATTGAAAATGTAGTTACCAATTCTTTGTTTGGTTCGATGTTTATTCCTTTTATTAATAACGAGTATAGTATTATTGCAAAAGAAGATTCCAAAATTATCCTATTTGATTTTGAAGAACTAACAAATAACAACTTAAATACCTCCTTTAAACAGAATGAATATCATGTTTTTCTAAGAAATCTACTGAAGATTATGTCAAAAGAAATTTTTTCAAAAAATGAAAGAATTGATATTCTATCCAATAAGACCATTCGTGAGCGATTACTATCTTACTTTAAAAAAGAATCAAAAAAAGTTGGCTCAAAAACAATTTATCTTCCTTTTTCTTTTACTGATTTTGCAGAATATTTAGCCATTGATCGATCTGCCATGAATCGAGAATTAAAACATTTAAAAGATGAAAAATTGATAGAGGTAAAAGGAAGAAGAATTAAATTATTATATTATGTGAATGAATGATAAAATAGATTACATTTTATAGTAAACTATGATAGAATAAAGAAAAAGGAGAAAGTAAATGAAAAAAGTAGTAATTGCTGGAAGTGCTAGTCTTCAAAAAGAAGCAGAGAAATGGCTAAAAATTTTTAAAAATAAGAGTTATCAAATATTAGATTATCCTAGACCAATATAAGAAGAAAGATTTATGGAATTATATCCGAACATTCATATTGAATTTCTGCAAAATATTACCAAAGCAGATATGTTATTTCTTATGAATGAAGATAAAAAGGGCATACAAGGATATATTGGGTATGAGACATATGCAGAATTACTTTTTGGATTATCACAGAAATTAATTCATCAAAAAAATATAGAATTAGTAATTTATAAAATGCCAAGTACAAACGTAGGTTGTTATGAAGAAATCAACTTATGGCTGAAGCTTGGTTGGATTACATTATGGAAAGAGGAAAAAGAATGAATTTAAGAAAACAAATAGAAAATTATGTACCTTTTGACAAAGATGAAAAAAGAGTAAAAGAATATTTGTTAAAGTGGATAGATACTTTTGATGATGTCTTAACTAGAGAAAATGAGTTTGGTCATTTTGCATCTTCTGCTTTTGTAGTGAATAAAACTAGAGATAAAATGCTCGTTGTTTATCATAATATATATGATGCTTGGATTTTTCCTGGTGGACATGCCGATGGAGAAGAAGATTTATTATCAGTAGCCATTCGTGAGGTAGAAGAAGAAACAGGTTTAAAAACAAAAGTTTTAGATTCATCTATCTATGCCATTTCTTCATCCCCTATCATTGGTCATGTAAAAAGAGGAAACTATATACCTGCTCATACTCATCTAGATGTTATTTATCTATTAGAAGCAAATGATTCGTTACCATTAAATTATAGAGAAGAAGAAAGCAAAGGTGTTAAATGGATTTCTTTTAAGGAAACAATAGGAGAAGATATCGTAGATTTTATTCGACTTGTTCATAAAAGATTAATTAAGAAATTAGAAGGAAAAAGCAATATATAAATATCAAAATAATGGCTATTATTTTTAAAATCAAAGAATATATGTTAGAATAAATAAATATCAGGAGGAAAAGCTATGGAAAATTTAGAAGAAGAAACACAAATAGTTATATTAGAGAAATTATTAGAGGAGATGAAAAGTGTCGAAGAATTTGCTTCTACTACTTGGAATGCCTCATGGTGGGAACAATGTTCCGATGCCTACAGTGAAGAATTAGCAAATGATAAGGAACCATATTCCCTTTCAAAACTAGAACAAAAATATCAAGGACATTATACTCTATCTAACGTATATAACAAAAACTTAATAACTGGAGAACCGCTTAGAAAAGAAATATTAATAGATGAAGATGGAAAGAAATATCAATGTGAATTTAAAAGAATTGATTGGAACAATATGACTTCTAACAAATCAAAAAGATTTTTCTCATTCAAGAGTAATGGGGATATCTATTTTTCAAAAGAAAATAAAAAAAAATTAACACTACAACATCCTAAGAATACTTCGTATGAAGCTAATTATAATGTCTTTTCAGATAATTTTATGATAAAGATATCCATTAGTCAGTTAACTCAAATTTCAGATTGGAGAATTCATACCGTAGAAAAACATGATTATATTACTATTTCCCTTAATGAAAATTTCTTAATAGAAAGACTAAACGATATTGAAATCATATATGACTTAAATACTGGTATGAAAAGTGTTAAAATAGTAAAAGAATACGATAAACGAAATAGAAAGAACAATACTTCTAGTGATTTCGAAGTTACACTAAATCCTGACGATACATTAATAAAAGGAGCAGCAGTTATTAATACTCATAAGGGAAATGGCAAAATAAATGGAACTTATCGATTTGATGTAAGTGAAAAAAAAGGGGTTCGTGCTAACTTCTACTCTAGAAAAGGAGTTAAGGTGAACTTAATAGAAAATCTTAATCTTTTGCAAAATCCAAATCAGCTATTATTAACAGAATCTTGTAATAAAAATAGCAATGCCATTCTCTTAGATTTTACAGACTCTTCACAAAAAGCAATCCTTAAAAATCTAAGGCAAAAAGAAATAACTTTTGATTCTTCCGACTTTAGTATGGAAAAAATAAGGCAAGTAGAACAAAATGCAATAGAAAAATTGAAAAGTATTAAAGGGGAATTACCTTTAACTGGTTTAGTTGAAAGAGTTAACAATTACTTAAATTTAATAGATAAAAAGCAAAAAACTTTAAAAATAACAATGCAAAAAAAATAACGAGAATATCCTTAAATTTGTGTAAATGATAACTTTCCACGATTGGAAGCAAGAAAATTTTTTGCTTCTTTTTGTTATCTAAATGATACCTTATATATTCCAATTGTAAAAAAATTTAATTTCTAACATTCATTATTATTTACAGACTTTAATGTTTCATTTAGAAAATACTATCATCCTTATCTCATATGTATTTTATAATAGAAGAAACTTTTTTCTTATTTACTATTTATGGATATAAAAACCACTGCAACCCCTGTTACAATGGTCTATATCTTCAATACAATTTCCTGTATTTATTCACTAATGGAGGGGCCTAACGGATTTGAACCGATGATCAGGGTGTTGCAGACCCACGCCTTACCACTTGGCTAAAGCCCCATACAAATAAGATTATATCAAAGGATGCATTATTTTTCAAGTATCTTATTGAATTATATTAGTCGAGCTTTTAATATATGCTATTTTTCATAAACATCAAAAATATTTCTATAATTATAGGATAGTTCTCTACTATAAGCAGCTTTTCTTAATCCTTTTTTATCACTATAATAGAATACAGTATCCCCACTAATCCCAAAGACCTTATCATTTACGATTTTCATTTCTTTAAATCCATCTATTTTAAATAATAATATTTTATAATCAATATAATCTCCTACTATTTTATAAACACTACCATCACCATCTAAGAAATACTTATTTTTTAAGGTTTTAAATATCTGTTTATCAGGATACTTTTGTTGTAGCTTTTCATCTACTTTTGGAAGATTAAAATACTTTCTAGTACTTACTAATTCATTCATATCGATATCAACAAGCTTTTCTCCGTCAAAGAATTTACCCTTATCATTGGTACTAACCTCTTTTAATTCTTCATTACTTGGATCTAATATATATTGTTTTCTATTATCAATATCTGTATAATATAATTTTTTATTATAAATTCCATTAAAATAACTATTTTTAGAAATGGTAAAATCAGAATCAATCTGTGCTCTTCCACCATCTTTAATATTTACAACATAGAATGATCCATATTCAGTATTATCTGTATTAATAGAAATATAAAATTTATCTACAAGTCTTGCAAAGTCGTTCTCATAATGATCATATCGTAAGAAATCTCTATATTCTATTTCTCCATTATTTAAAATATAAACCCCATTGTATCCCCATAAAGTAAGATACACACTTTCATCCAATTCATCATAAATAGAAATTTTTTTGCCATTTCCA
>CANRVM010000003.1 GCA_947643295.1 uncultured Mycoplasmatota bacterium | reverse complement strand
AAGAAACAATAGAAAGAACTTTTGGAGATTGCAAGGAACAACATGGTTTAAGGTTCAGTAGAATTCGTGGCTTATTAAAAAATAAACAAAATATCACGATGATTTTTGCGTGTCATAATTTAAAGAAAATGGCTAATTGGATATGGAAATCATCTCCAAATATTACTAGTATTTTGCTTATTTTTCAAAGATTATTCGATTTATCAAGATTATAATTAAAAAAGTAGCATATTCATTTTGAATATACCATTTTGTCAACAATCTGGGCTATACAGGTACTATCTGTATAGCTTTTTTAATGAAAGGAAGGATAAATATGAATTGGAATTTTAGTCAAGTAACAAGAGGAGATTACTTTTGGAATCAAGACTTTATAAGAGTACCAAAAACAGAAAAGAGATATCAAAAAGAAGAAAAGGAAGTTATCGTTTACGAACAAAAAGTAACATTAGGTATTGCTAGACAAAAAGCCTGGATGGGGTGTTTTCTAAATGGACAAGAGATGAAAACGGAAACGGTAAGAAGAATTACTTACAATGAAGAAATGGGAATTTTCTTATTTGAAGATTATATTTTAATGGATGATGATTTTGATTTTGTATCTTCTTTATTTTATTATGTAGACTTTGATGGCAATATTGTTAGTAAAGCTTTTTCGAATGTAGTAGAAGAAATTTATGATATGACACTCGCTAGTGGATTTGCATATGGAGAAACTCCCTCTTCTATATTCTCAATTTATTATGGATTATTAATAGATTTTATTACACAAGATATTCGAGAAAGATACGAAGAAAAATTAAGAAATAAACAAAAAGTATTTCAAAAACAAATTTCTAATAACAAGTAAAAATGGCGACAATTACCTTTTTCTAAAAGTTGTGTAGTTTTTTCAAAGTAACGCATACATTAGATTAGAGGAGGAGTAATATGTCTAGTTATAAAGAAATTGTTACAAAGGCAGTAATCGGAAAAGGAAAGAAAACTTTTACCACTCAAAAGGAGGTTCAAGTTACTAATAAACCATCTACTATTTTAGGAGCTTGGGTCATTAATCATACTTTTAAAGGGCAAAAAAATGGTAATTCTATTGTGATTGATGGTGAATATGATGTCAATATTTGGTATTCTTATGATAATGATACCAAAACAGATGTAGTAAGAGAAAAAAACACTTATCAAGAAATTGTGAATGTTAGAAGAAGAGAAGATGCCGATACAGATGATGAGGAAATTATTGTTAGAAGTCTAAAACAACCTAGTTGTGTAAAAGTAGATATTCATAATGATCAAATCTCTTATACAGTTGAAAAAGAGTTAGGAATTGAATTAGTAGGAGATTTAAAAGTAAAAATTTTAATCGATGAAGAAGAAGATCCTTGGGATGAAATTTTAGAAGATCCTGAAAAAATAGAGGAACAAATTGATAATGAAGTAAAAGAAGACTTTATTAAAGAAGATGTTATCCCTGATGATAATAATTTAATATAGTGTTATCAAAAAAAGGTTGACAGAGAAAAAAATATCCGCTATAATAAAATACATCGAAGAAAGGAATGAGGAAAAATGGCAGTAAAATTAAGACTAACAAGAATGGGTGCAAAAAAACATCCAACATACAGAATTGTAGCAACAGATTCAAGAAGAAGTAGGGATGGACAATATATTGAATTAGTAGGTACATATCAACCAGTAGGAAATGCTAGTACGAATATCAATGAAGAAGTAGCTTTAAAATGGTTACACAATGGAGCAATTCCTACCGATACTGTAAGAAGTCTATTTAGTAAAGCTGGTATCATGAAGAAGTTTGCAGAAGAAAAAGATAAGAAGGCTAACTAATGGATTTAGTATCGTTAACGGAAAAAATCGTAAAATCAATTGTACAGAATGAAGAAGCTGTTAGTGTAAAAGAATTTGAAACAGAAGAAGAAAACATTATTCTAATTCAAGTAGTGGTATCTGAGGAGGATATTGGAAGAGTGATTGGAAAAAGTGGAAAAACAGCGAATGCCATTCGAACACTAGTGCAAGCTAGTAGTGCATTAAAAGAAAATAAATATGTAAAAATTGATATTGACAAATTTTAATGGCAACAATTGTTGCTTTTTTCTTGTAGAAAACTATATTTCGTATTATACTTAATATAGTAAAGAACGGGAGGTTATGTATGAAAGTTAGAATACTTAGTGCAGTATTAATGCTTATTGTTTTTATTCCATTATTAATAATAGGCGGGGAAGCTTTTGCCATTTCAATGGCACTGATATCAGTAGCAGGTTTATATGAAATATTACATATTAGAGAATCTAGAAAAAAATTTCCATTTTTAATGAAAGTATTTGCATATCTTTTGGTTTTATTTTTTTCCTTAAATAATTTTACTTCGATCGAGTTCACCTCTAATCTAGATTACCGAGTAATGTCCTTTATTATCTTTATCTTTTTAACACCAATGGTATTTATTAATGACACCAAAAAATATAATTTAAATGATGCCTTGTTTTTGATTGGTTCTACTTTATTTATTGGATTAAGTTTTAATCTTATCATTATTATAAGGAACTACGACATATTATATATTGTATACTTATTTTTAATTTCCATATTTACCGATACGTTTGCATTATTTGCAGGAAGACTAATTGGTCATCCTGGTTTGGTAAAAAATATATCGCCAAATAAAACATTAGAAGGTTATGTAGTAGGTTCTTTTATGGGGACTAGTATCGCAGTGATATTTTATCATGTGGTTATTAATTCCTCTTTACCACTAGTTGTATTGATCTTAATTACATTAAGCTTATCGTTAATCAGTCAATTAGGAGATTTAGTATTTTCCTCTATTAAAAGGTATTATGATAAGAAGGATTACTCCAATCTAATACCAGGACATGGTGGAGTACTAGACAGATTAGATAGTATTATCTTTATTGTTTTAGCGTATATCTTATTTTCAGGAATTATTTAAGGAGGCTTTTATGACAATTATTATTTTTATTTTAGTACTTGGAGTGATTGTTTTTATACATGAACTAGGCCATTTTATTTTTGCTAAATTAATGGGTGTTTATGTTTATGAATTTTCTCTTGGAATGGGTCCTAAATTAGTTAGTAAAAAAGGAAAAGAGACGGAATATAGCTTACGTTTAGTTCCTATTGGGGGATTCTGTTCTATGGCTGGAGAAGAAATAGATGAAGAAGAGATTAAGGTTCCGAAGGATAAGAGACTGCAAGCAAAAAAGCCATGGCAAAGATTCTTAATTATGTTTTTTGGACCTGGATTTAATTTTATCTTTGCTATTTTAACACTTTTTT
Organism: uncultured Mycoplasmatota bacterium; assembly: GCA_947643295.1. Next base: position 16,465 of record CANRVM010000003.1, on the reverse strand, counting down.
TCATTGCTTTATTTTGTGGAAGTGCTAGTTATGAACCTATTATTTCATCTGTAGAAAAGAATTATCCTGCATACTCAGTAGGATTAGAAAAAGACGACCGAATTCTTTCTATTAATCATAAATCCGTAAAAACATTAGATGATGTATCTTTATATCTTACAATTGCTAATAAAGAAAAAAATACAGTAATTAAAGTGGAAAAGGTAAATGGTGATAAAAAGACTTATAAAATAAAACCAAAAAAAGTAAAGGTAAAGGATGAAGTATCTTATAAATATGGTATAGGCTTACAAAGTAAACAAAAATATGGATTTGTAAACTCCATTCAATATACTTATGTGAAAACAACTTCGTTATTTAAGCAGATGATAGTAACGGTACAAAGTTTATTCACAGGTGGGGTAAAAGTGAACCAATTATCTGGTCCTGTAGGAATATATACGATTGTTGGGGAACAAAGTAAAGCTGGATTTGCTAATATCTTATATTTAATGGCATTCTTAAGTATTAATGTTGGTTTCTTAAATTTATTGCCATTACCTGCTTTTGACGGAGGACATATTCTATTTATTCTTATCGAAAAGATAAAAGGTTCCCCTGTAACACCAAGAGTTGAGAATATGATTCATACAGTAGGACTATTCTTATTAATGATTTTAATGGTATATATTACCTTTAATGACATTATAAAATTGTTTTAAATAGGAAATAGTTGCTTTTGGTAACTATTTTTCTTTTTTCTATCTAAGATATAGTAAGAAGAGAAATATTCCTTGATGTTCTAATGAATTTTATATAGAATAATAGGTAAATGAATGATGAGGTGATTTTATGTTTGATATAAATAATTACTATTTGGGTGTTATTTTAGCACATCCTTCGTATTTTCGTAATCCTGAAAGTAAGAAAAGATGGTTAGAAGATAAGGAATGTAATCCTTTTTTTTCTCTTACTTTTCATCAAGCTATTATTCTTGGTACTGTAACATTATTAAGAAAGCAGGAAAATAGTTATTATGATGAAGATTATTCACGTTATAGGAACGAACTTTGTTATCAAGAAAAATGTACAAATCGATATGGAATTACTTTGGCCTTTTTTAAACCTTTTTCAAAGTATTTTACAGAGGAACCAAAAATCTTTCTAAAGGAAAGCTTATTTTATGAGGAAGAGACGATGAGAGAGCTGCTTAAGTATTCTTATTTTGTAGTTTTTTCTAAATTAACAAAAGAATATGATATCGTTATTAATAATGAAGAAATCTTATCTTTGGTAAAAGAAGATTATTTAAAAGATTTATTAGGAGAAAAAGGATTTGATAAGATGATTCAAAAAAGTAAAAACAGGAGGTGATTTTGTGGTAGTTGGAGTATTGGTGGAAATTTCTCATCAAAATGTGGATAAAGTGTTTGATTATCAAGTAAGGGATGAGTTAAAAGGAAAAATAAAAATTGGTATCCGAGTGGAAGTGCCTTTTGGTAGACAAACTTTAGAGGGATTTGTTTTAGAAATCAAAAGAGATTCCTCGTTTGACCAATTAAAAGAAATTTATCGAATAATTGACGATGAAGTTATATTAACAGAGGAGTTAATTGAACTTGGAAAAAGAATGCAACAACAAACAATGTCCACCTTAATCAGCTGTTATCAAGCAATGCTTCCTAAAGCATTAAAAGCAAGTAAAAATAGTAATGTAAGTAAAAAGTATGAAACATTCTATAGATTAGGTGATATTTCTTTTACAAGTTTTAATGAAACACAACAAAAAATTATAGATTTATTCCAAGATAGAAAGCTTATTCCTAGGAAAGAATTACTATCTATTTCTAGTAGTAGTGTAAAAACATTACTATCTAAAAATATTTTAATTGAAGAAAAAAAAGAACAATATAGAATGTCTTATCAGGAAAAAGAATCTGTTTTTATTCAACTTACGGAAGAACAACAAGAAGTTGTCAGTCAGGTATCTTTAGATTCTAATAATATTTATCTGTTACATGGAGTAACAGGGAGTGGAAAGACGGAAGTATACATTAAGTTAATAGAAAAGGTACTAGCATCTAATAAAACAGCTATTGTATTAGTTCCAGAAATATCGTTAACCATGCAGTTAATCTCTCGCTTTGAAAGAGTATTTGGCAAAAAGATTGCAACATTCCATTCTGCTTTGTCAGATGGAGAAAGATACGATGAATATAGAAGAATTAGAAGAGGGGAAGTATCGGTAGTGATTGGTGCGAGAAGTGCCGTTTTTGTTCCTCTTTCTAATTTGGGACTAATTGTTATAGATGAAGAACACAGTGATTCCTATAAGCAAGACCATAATCCTAGATATGATGCAAAAAAAATGGCAATGGAGCGAAGTAAAATGAATCATTTTCCCGTGGTAATGGGAAGTGCAACTCCTTCTTTGGATTCTTATGCTAGAGCGAAAAAAAAAGTCTACCAACTCTTACAACTTCCAAACAGAGTAAATCATCATTCCTTACCAAAAGTGCAAATCATTGATATGAGTGAAGAATTAAAATATGGGAAAGGTCACTTTTCAAGAGCGTTACTGACAGAAATCAAAAATACGCTAGAAAAAAAAGAACAGATAATCCTTCTTTTAAATAGAAGAGGGTACTCTTCTTTTATTAGTTGTAAAAATTGTGCTCATACGATTAAATGTCCAAATTGTGATATTACATTAACTTATCATAAAAATTCTAATATTTTAAGATGTCACTATTGTGGATATGGTACTAAAATGGTAATGGAATGTCCAAATTGTCATGAAAATTCAATGACCCCTTTAGGAGTAGGCACCGAAAAAATTGAAGAAGAAGTACATAAGATATTTGATGGTGCGAAAATCCTACGTATGGATATCGATACTACCAGTAGAAAAGGTAGTCATAAAAAGATGATAGAGGCTTTTAAAAATCATGAGTATGATATTTTACTGGGGACTCAAATTGTTGCCAAGGGTCTTGATTTTCCATTAGTTACCTTAGTTGGAGTCATGAATGCCGATACTTCTTTAAACATTCCAGACTTTAGGAGTAGTGAAAATACTTTTGATCTTTTAAGTCAAGTATCAGGAAGAAGTGGAAGAGGAGAAAAAAATGGTTCTGTAATGATTCAAACATTTAATAAGGAACACTATGCGATAAAATATGCCAAAAGTCATGATTATGTAGGTTTCTATCAAGAAGAAATGGTCATTCGGAAATGTTTAAAATACCCTCCCTTTTATTATTTATGTTATTTAAAAATTAGTAGTAAAGATGAGTTATTAGCACAAAAAGAAAGTGTAAAAATAAAAAAGGCTCTTGAAAGAAATTTATCTTCTATGATTATTCTTGGACCATCACCTGCCTTTTTATTTAAGATAAATAATGTTTATCATTATTCAATTATTATAAAATATAAAAAAGAAGAAAATTTAAGAGAAGTTTTAACCCTTATTATTAATCATTATAAACTAAATAAAAATATTACAATACAGATTGACTTTAATCCGACCCATTTCTAATGTTTACTTCTTTTTAAAAGTATTATATAATGATAATAATTAGGAGGATGATGATATGGCTAAGCATAAATTTTTTCAACTAAAAGAAGAAGAAAAAGAAGATGTTAGAGATATTTATAACTTTGAACGTGGAATTACTTCCCATGATAAAAAAGAAAGTGACTTGAAAGAAAATAACTCTAAAACAAAGATTAATACCAATCAACAAAATGGAAAAGAATATTCAGATCATATACACATAAATGAAAGTCCAGGGAAAGAATTTTTATTGGATAGGAATAATCCGTTTGTTAGAATACTCCTAGCAATTATGGGATTAATAGCGATATTAGGAACTATTTATTATATTTATATTTATGTAACGACTATGTAAAATTTGGGGTGGTTTTATGTTTGAAAAAATATTTCAGAACGAAGATGTTATGAAAACATTAAAAGAAATTAGTAACAGGTTACGATATCAAGACAAGAATATTCCAATTAGTATTAGTGAAGAAAAAATGGATGTTAGGTACTATTCCTTGTTAATGTTTATCGATTCTTTATTTAAATTTTATATCATAGTAGGAGAAGATACCTACTTATCTATGTATTTAGAACAAGTGGATAAATTATTAAAAAAGGTAGAAAATCATAATGATATTAAAGTAGGAATTAATAAGTTATTAATTACTTTTAGTAAAATGAAATTAAAACTTTCGAATACAACTAGTTGTGAAAACAAAAAAATACTACTGGATTACTTTTACGAAAAGTATATTGTGAATGGATATTTGTTTCATAGTTTTCCATCTAAATTTTTTAGTGAGGTACAAAAAGATGGTCTTTTTGTTAATTATTATACTTATGGAATAGAACGATTACAGGAGATAGAAAATATTTTTAATAAGTATGGACTTGAAAATGTATTTCAAAAAGAGTTAAATAGTATTCCTTATTTAGCTGTTACCGATTCTCCTTTTTTAGGGGCATACTATGCCTATTATTCCCCTCAGTATTTAAATGATTTCACAACTTACTTTTTAAAAGATGGTAAAAATTATGATACTTCTGCTTTTTTTAGAAAAGATTTAACATCATGTAAAAATAATGTAAAGACTTTTATGGAAAAACAACATATATTAAAAAAAGATAAACAAAAAGTTCTTTCTTTTTTGGAAGAAGAATGGAATCTTTTAGAAATAGAAGAGAAAAAGCCTATTATCTCTCTTATTCCTAGAAGAGTACTAAATAAGAATTATTTACAAGAATATCAAGAATTGGAAGAAGAATTAGATAAAAATGAATTATTTGTGGTAATTACAAAACTTTTAGACACTAGACTAAATCATTTTAAAGTTGAAAACAATATTCCTAGTAATGTATTAAGTATTATTTCTTTGCCGACACCAGAGAATCTTGGAATTATTCATAAAGAAAAAAAAGAAATTGATAGTAAGAATCCTCGTAGTGAATTTATTAATCAGTATGGTAATACTACGATTATTGCTTTATTAGGTGTTCTATTTATTACATTAGGACTTACTATTATGATAATTTTAATAGGAAGGTGATTAGATGAGAATTATATATATGGGTACACCAGAGTTTGCAGTAAAGCCACTAGAATCTTTAGTTGAAAATTATGATGTTGTTATGGTAGTAAGTCAACCAGATAAAAGAGTGGGTAGAAAGCAAATACTAAAGAATACTCCAGTAAAAGAATTTGCAGAAAAACATAATATAGAAGTTTTTCAACCAGAGCATATTAAAAAAGACTATCAAAAAATCATCGAAAATAAACCAGATTTAATTATTACTTGTGCCTATGGCCAAATCATACCAAAAGAATTACTAGAGTATCCAAAATATGGATGTATTAATATTCATGCTTCCCTTCTTCCTAAATTACGTGGAGGAGCTCCTATTCATAGAGCAATAATAGAAGGATACCAAGAAACGGGTATTACGATTATGTATATGGATGAAGCGATGGATAGTGGAGATATGATAGCTCAACGTAAAGTGAAGATAGAAGAAGAAGACAATCTAGAATCTCTATCATTAAAACTTGCCAATGTTTCGAAAGACTTTATCTTAGAAGTATTACCAAGTATTATAGAAAAAAACAATGAAAGAATTCCACAGGATAAAGAAGAAGTAACTTATGCTTATAATATCAAAAGAGAAGAAGAACATCTTGATTTCAATCTAGAATCTGAAAAAATATATAATCATATTCGAGGATTATCACCATCTCCTTCTGCTAATTTGATATTAGATGAGGAAGAGATAAAAGTATATTCATCAAGAATTTCTAATCATACTTATCCAAATAAAAAAAATGGAGAGATTTTAAGAATTTATAAGGATGGAATTGGTATCAAAACGAAAGATTCTGAAATTATATTATTAGAAATAAAACCATTTGGAAAGAAAAGGATGTTAGTAAGAGATTATTTAAATGGAGTAAAAAAAGAAGAGTTACTAGGAAAAGTAGTAAGGTAAGGGGTAATATATGAGTGAAAAAAAGAATAAAAAGAAAAGGATAGAGACAGAAGATTATTCTCAGCAAAAGGCATGGTTTTTCTTAATTGCTTACTTTATTTTTTTTACAGCTGTCATTATTTCGATACGTTCCAATAATAGTAATAATAATCAGAAAATGAAACAAAAAGAATTTGCATTTAGTTTTGAAAGGATAGAAAAAGGAAACTATACTTTTCAATATCAATTATTGCTGGATACGAATCAAATTCTTTATGAGGGAAAAAGAAACAAAGAAAAATCTTTATTTACAAAAAATAGTAATGGAGTGATTGAAAATTTCTTTGAATCAAGTAATTTATACGTAAAGCAAGTAAATAATTTATGGATAAAAGAAGAAAGTCCTTATCCTATTCCTAAACTAATTGATATTAATCATCTAAAAGAGATACTTCAAAAGGCCACCTATGACTCTAAGACGAACTATAGTAATCAATCTCAAATGTATACCTATCAAATATCAACAACAACATTGATGGAGTATTATGAGGATAAAAAGATTGATATTGCTGATGGGGTAAATAAGATAAGTATTACATTTGATAGTAATAAGGAGATAGAAAAAATAGAGTATGACTTTACTCCTTATGCCATATACAATGGAATTGCTACTACTGCATATCGATTCACAATGGTATTTCATAACTTTTCAGATGTAGAGGAACTGAGTATTTAGTTTAATTTAACATAAAATAAAATTACCTAACATATCTTATATTAGGTGATTTTTTTTGAAGAAAAAGATAATAGAAAAGATATTTTATCCTATCGCAAGAGGCTTTATGATTACTTTTATTCCTAATATGTTAAGTCCTCTTCATTTAGCATGTTATAGTAGAAGTCAAAAAGAATTAGAAGAGAAAAAAAGAAGATTTCAGAGGTTGTCTCAGAAAATGAAAGAGATAACAACTAGATATAAAGAAGAGGAGGAAGACCAAGAACAGGAACCATCTAATGTGGAACTGTTTTATGATGTCTATCATCATATCGATGATTTATCATTAAAAGAATTAAAAGTATTAAGAGAATATTGTTCTTTACTAAAAGATGTAAATTGTATGAAAAGCATTCAAAAGATGGAAGATTCGTTGGAAGTCTTTCGAGTAACAAGGTTAGAAGATACTATTAGTGAACATATTCAAAAGAGTAAAGAAAAAGGAAATCCGTTATCTAGAAGATTCTGATAGGTAAAAATTTTTATTTACGGAAAGATAATCATTATATCTTGTCTAAGAATTTAGAAGATAGAATAAAAAGAACAAGAACTGTAGATAATTGTAAAGAAGTTGTACAATATTGCTACAGTCTTTTATTTTTATTGGAATAAGAGTATAATTTAGATATAGGAAGTGGTATCATGCAAAGTATATATAATCTTGATTTTTTAGAAGCTTGTACTTTCTTCTTAGAACATGGGGGAAAGAAATTTCATGCAGAAGTATTACTAACATGGTTATATCAAAAAAGAATTACTGAATTTTTGGAAATAACAAATATAAAAAAAGAACTTTTAAATGAATTAGCAAAAAATTATCAGATGAAAAAACTACAAATCGTAAAAAAAGAAGAGGATGATGATGTTTCTAAATATTTATTTAAGTTAGAAGATGGGGAACATATTGAAGCCGTATTAATGAGACATGATTATGGTAATAGCATTTGTATATCCAGTCAAGTAGGATGTAATATGGGGTGTCGTTTTTGTGAATCAGGAAGAAGAAAAAAGGTAAGAAATCTAGAAACAAATGAGATGGTTTTACAGGTAATGCAAATAGAAGAGGATATACATTCACGTATTTCTCATGTTGTGATTATGGGGATTGGAGAACCTTTTGATAATTATGATAATGTCATAAGATTTTTAAGAATTATAAACTATCCAAAAGGAATGGCGATAGGGAGTAGACATATTACTGTATCTACCTGTGGAATGATTCCTAAGATAGAAGAGTTTATGAATTTTCCTCTGCAAGTAAATCTTGCCATTTCATTACATGCTTCTAATGATACATTAAGAAGTAAGTTAATGCCAATTAATAAAGTGTATCCATTAAAAGAATTAATAGATATTTTAAAAAAATATAGTAAAAAAACAGGAAGAAGGCTTACTTTTGAATATATTTTATTAGAAGGAGTAAATGACCATAAGGAAAATGCACTGGAACTAGCCTCTTTGATAAGAGGGATGAATGCCTATGTTAATTTAATACCTTATAATAAAACTGAAAATATCGAATTTAATCGTAGTAAAACTGTGCAAATTATGAAGTTTTATGATATACTTAAGAAGAATAAGATTAATGTTACGATTAGAAAAGAATTTGGTAAAAATATCAGTGCAGCTTGTGGGCAACTCAGAAGTAGGGAGGAAGATACAATATGAAATCATTTTATTTAACGGATGCTGGAAAGGTACGGGACCATAATGAAGATAGCGTTATTATACTAAAAAATAGTGAAAATGAGTATTTAATGGCAATTGCTGATGGAATGGGAGGACATTCCGCAGGAGAGGTAGCCTCATCTATTGCGATTAGCTACTTAGGGAAACACTTTAGCGAAACCTTTCTAAACTTAAGTAAAGTGGATGCTGTTGAATGGATAAGAGATTGTGTGAACGAAATTAACACTTTAATATTTCAACATGAAAAGACACATCCAGAAAGTAAAGGAATGGGAACTACACTTGTCATGGCAATATTAACTAGAGAATATTTATTATTTGGTAATATTGGGGATTCTTCTGGATTTGTTATGAAAGAGGATAAATTACATAAGGTGACTTATGATCATACCTTAGTGAATTTATTAGTCTCTGCAGGAGAACTTACGAAAGAAGAAGCAAGTGTGCATCCAAAAAAGAATGTGTTAATGAAAGCATTAGGAGCATCTACAGAAATTGATGTTGATATTTTCGATTGTGACATGGAAATAGAGGAAATTCTTCTATCGAGTGATGGACTTACAAATATGTTAGAAGAAGAACAAATAGAAAAGGTCTTATTAGAAGAAAATGAAATAGAAGAAAAGGTAATTAAGCTAATTAATAAAGCAAACAATAGAGGTGGAACTGATAATATTTCTGTTGCTTATTTAATAAGAGATATGGAAGGTGAAGTGTAGATGATTTCAAAGGGGCAAAAAATTAACGATCGATATGAGATTATAAAAAGCATTGGCGAGGGAGGAATGGCTAATGTTTATTTAGGATATGATGAAATTCTTGATCGTAATGTGGCTATAAAGATACTTCGTGGAGATTTGTCTAATGATGAAAAGTTTGTTAGGCGTTTTCAAAGAGAAGCTTTATCAGCATCTAGTCTTTCTCATCCGAATATTGTAGAAATGTATGATGTTGGTGAAGATAATGGACTTTACTATATTATTATGGAGTATATAGAGGGAAAAACATTAAAACAATTATTGAAAAGAAGAGGAAGTCTTACTTTATCAGAAGCAATTGATATTATGTTACAGTTAACTGATGGGATGCAACATGCACATGATGCATATATTATTCATAGAGATTTAAAACCACAAAATATTATGATACAGGATGACGGACAAATTAAAATTACAGATTTTGGTATTGCAATGGCACTGAATTCTACACAACTTACACAAACGAATTCGGTAATGGGATCTGTTCATTATCTACCTCCAGAACAAGCTAGTGGAAAAGGATCTACCACAAAAAGTGATATTTATTCTATGGGAATTATTTTTTATGAGTTATTAACAGGAAAATTGCCATTTAAGGGAGATAATGCTGTAGAAATTGCATTAAAACATATGCGAGATCCACTTCCAAATATTAGAGAAGATAATGAAAGTATTCCCCAAAGTATTGAAAATATAATCTTAAAATCCACTGCGAAAAATCCAAAAAACCGTTATGATGATATTAGGAGTATGCATGATGATTTATTAACTGCTTTAGATGATGATAGAATGGATGAGGAACCTTTAATCTATAAATATCCAGAACACGAAACAGAAAGTACGAAGCGACTAAAGAAATTAGAAGAGTTAGAGAAAGAAGAAGAGGAAGAAGAACTTGCCAAAAAAGTAGAGGAAGACAAAGAAGATAAGAAAAACAAAAAATTAATCATCATATTATCCATTGTTTTTTCTGCTCTTATTCTATTATTTATCATGATATTATTTGTTATTCCAGAACTTACGAAACCAAAAACCGTAGTGATACCAAGTGTATCTGGATTAACGGTTAGTAAAGCAACGGATAAGTTAGAGGATTTAGGATTAGTTGTGAATTCTAAAATCGAAAAAGTAGCAGATGAAAAGATAGAAAAGGGACGTATTGTCAAAACAGACCCCAAAAAAGGAAAAACGGTAAAAAAAGGTACCAAAGTAACATTATATAAATCAAGTGGAGAAGAAACTTTTAAATTAGAAGATTACACTGGTAAAAACTATATAGAAATTCAAACAATTCTAGAAACAAAATATGAATTAGAAGTAACGATTGAGAAAAAAGATGTAACGGATAGTAAATATGATGAACAAGAAATCATAGGCCAATCTTTGGCAAAAGGATCCGAAGTGAAAAAAGGAGATTCCATTACTCTTTATATTCCTAATCTAGTAGAAACTTTCCCAGATATGGTTCAAGAAGGTTATAGTATAGATGATGCTTCAGCATTTTGTAAAAAGTATAACTTGACATTAAAAACAAACTATATAGAAACAACTGAATATACACCTGGCAAAGTAATTAGCCAATCAAGAATTGCAGGTTCCGAAATTTTAGAAGGTACTACTTTAACTGTTGATATAGCAGCAAAGCCTACTGAGAAGAAACCGAATAATAACAATAATAATACAACTAATAATAACAATAATAGTAATACTAATAATAATGGTAGTACTGACAGCGGAACAGGAAGTAGTGGTACTAATCAAACGCCTGATGGAGCTGACACAATTAATTAAATGATTAATTAACAAGAGGATAATATGAATGGACAAATAATAAAAATAATGAGTGATTTACATTTTGTAAGTTATCATAATGAAATCTATGCTTGTAAATGTAGAGGAATATTTCGAAAGGAAAAGATATTGCCACTAGTTGGCGATTATGTCGAATTTAATATAGAAAAGAAATTAATAACTAGGATTCTTCCTAGAAGAAACTCTTTTCAAAGACCAAGTGTTGCAAATATCGATCAGGCTATCTTAGTAATAAGTTTAAAAAGTCCTGACTTTTCTCTTAATTTACTAGACAAATTTATATCGCTTATGGAAATTAATAATGTAGATGTTGTTATCTGTATTACTAAAAGTGATTTAGTTAGTCAGATAGAATTAGACAAATTGAAAGCTATTCTATCTTACTATGAAGATTTATCTTATCCTGTTATCTATAATACAGAAATTGATAAATTAAAAGAAATGTTAAAGAAAAAAACAAGTGTATTTACAGGACAAACAGGAGCTGGTAAGTCTACTTTGTTAAATAAATTAGACAGCAATCTAAAATTACAAACAGGAGAGATATCAAAAGCATTAGGAAGAGGAAAACATACGACAAGAGTTGTTGAGCTATTTGAACTATTTGGTGGTAAAGTATTGGATACACCTGGATTTTCATCTCTGGAATTAATAAATTATGAAGTAGATAAAATAAAGGATAGCTTTATTGAGTTTAAGAGGTATCCCTGTATTTATAAAGATTGTTTACATAAAAATGAAAAAGAATGTCTAGTAAAAAAGGCAGTAGAAGATAATAATATAATGAAAAGTAGATATGAAAATTATTTAAAATTTATAGAAAGAAAGTGATGTTATGTTGATTTCTACCTCATTTCTCAGTAGTAAAAACATTCCAAAGGATTTACAAAAGTTAAATGACACCAGTACAGATTATATTCATGTAGATATCATGGATGGTAAATTTGTAAAAGGAAAAACAATGCCATTTAAAGAAATGAGATATATTTATAAGTACACATCAAAAAGATTAGACGTCCATTTAATGGTTTTAAATCCTACAAAATATATTAAAGATTATGCAACATTGAATACAGAATATATTACTTTTCATTTAGAAATAGAACAGGATATCATAGAAAATCTAAATCTGATAAAGAGTTATGGTATCAAATGCGGATTATCTATTAAACCAGATACAAAAGTAAGTGAATTAGTTCCTTTTTTGCCACTCTTAGATTTAATTCTAATTATGTCAGTAGAACCTGGTATGGGTGGACAAGATTTTATTAAAGAAACAGAAGATAAAATTAAAGAAATAAAAGTCTTGTTACAGGAATATAATAGTAATGCTAAGATATGTGTTGATGGAGGTATTAATAATACAACAAAAGAATATTGTAGAGAATGTGATATCTTAGTTGTAGGTAGTTATATCATAAATAGTGAAGATTTTGAAGAAAAGATTGCATTATTAAAATAGAGAAATAATTGGGGAGATGATACTATGAATGAAAATAATATGAATAATAATAATGATTTAGAAAAGCAAGAAACAGTGAATCAAGATGGGGTAAATACACCAAATCAACCAGTAGGACCAACTGCAAATGACAATATTACATCACATGTTGTTGCAACACCAACAACAGATCCACCACAAAATGTTCCTATACCAGAGGAAAAACAGGAACAACCAGCTTATGTAGGGGATGAAAAAGGTGGTCCTAGTAAATTAAAGACTTTTTTTGCTATTATTCTCTTTCTCTTCTTTTTTGCTTTTGTTTATTTCCTTCCAGAAATTACAGATTACATTAATTTAAAAAAGAGCGAAAAAAATCAAACTGAAATTACAACTGGAACACTTTCTTGTACACAAAACAAAAATACAAAAACACTGGATGTAAATTTAACAGCAGTTTTTACCTTTGTCAATAATGAGATTACGGGATTGACGTATACACAAACATCAACAGGGGATAAGATTGCAGATAAAGAAGAACTGGAAGGCTTAAAACAGGCTTGTGTAAAATTAAAAGAACATATTGTAGGTGTTGAGGGTATTTCTGTTGTTTGTGGATTAAATAATGGAACAAATACAACAAAGCAAATTATTGAATATGAAAAAGTAGATAGTGATAAAGTAAGTACTGCATATGTGGAAGCAGGTGGTATTTATCCAGAATTTAAGAAGAACGAAAAGATAAGTGAAGTAGAAAACAAAATGGCATCTTCTTCCTACAAATGTGAAAAATATTAGTTTACGTTATTAACATGTAAAATAAATTGGTATATTTTGTCAAAATGTTGTAAATGAGTTGTATATATGATATCATGTATATGAGGAGTTTATGGATATGAAAAAAAATAAATTTATTGTTTTTGTAAATTGGATATTATTATTTTCTCTTCCAGCGATTCTAATGACTTCTAATATTAGTACTGATCAAGTAAAAGCAGATCACGAAACAAAGAATCTAGCGACGAATCTTTTTACTAAAATAGAAGAAAAACATCAAGAAACAACAGAGATAGAGCAGGAACCTTCTAAAGAAGAGATAAAAGAAGAATTAGAAGAAGAGAAGAAACAACAACCTCCAAAGAAAAAGGATACGACTGAAGAAGCAGTAGAGCCTGTTGTTTCTACTCCTCCAAAAGTTGAGGAAGTAATGAAAGAAGAACCTGCAACTGATGTTCTTGCAACCTATAAGGGAGACATGAGTTTTTACTATGCGACTTGTCGGGATTGTACGGGATTTACGAAAGTAGAAGGCTATGATGTTCGTGATGGTAAACTTTATTATCCAGATAAACAATATGGTAATGTAAGAATTGTGGCTGCTGGTTCAGAATTAAGTAATTGGTCTATTATTAGAATAAAAAATTCCTCTATGGGAGATAATATCCTTGCGATTGTTTTAGATCGCGGTTCTGATATTGGACTAGGTAGAAAATTTCTTATTGATATGTTAACAAATACCAGCGAATCAAGAGGTGGTGTTCATAGAAACATAACAGTGGAAGTTTTAAGAAATGGAAAATAGTGTATATTACTACACTATTTTTCTTATTTAAATGCATCAGTATGAATGTATTTACTAAATTCATCTATTAAATTTTCTAATCTCATCGTAGCATTAGCGGAAGAAGTACTAGGAAGATAAATGCTTTTTATTTGCGTAGTAGGATAAATAAATTTTTGATATAATTTAGTAGCAGTTTTACCAATAGTATATATTTTCTCTATTTTTGTATGACTTATTATCTCATGAATATCATTAGGACAGATGTCTTTAATGGAAGAATCACTAGATCCAGTTATGGTACAACTTTTTACTACATCCCATAGGGCAATATGATGTTCTAAAAGAAATTTCGTTTTTTCAAAAGGAGTTTCTCCAATTGATGTCTGAAAAAGAGATTCTAAAACTTTCCAAAAACGATTATATGGATTAGCATAATAAAAGTTACATTCTCTTGACTTAATGCTTGGAAAACTACCAAGTAGTAATATTTTTGAGTCACTATTATAAATTGGTTCTAATGGATGAATTACTGTAGTTTCTTTCCTTGATAACTGTCTCGTATTACCATCTCCTTATCAATATCATTTAGTACACAAAATTTTTTGGTAAGAAAAGTAGGCTCTATCAAATCTTCTATTTTAGGATCTCCTGTGATTCTATGTATGACAATTTCTTTTCTAAGATACTCTAATTGAGATATTACAATATCGATGTATTCTTCTTTAGATAAAACATGAAACTTTTTTTCTTGATAAAGCTTTTCTAAAGGAGTATCTTTTAAAATGCTAAGCATATGAATTTTAATTCCTTGAATATCAAGAGTATTTAAATATTGTATGGTTTCTATCATATCCTTTTTCTTTTCATAAGGAAGACCATTAATAATATGCACTACAACATTTATTTTTCTTTTTCTTAATTTTTCTACCATTTCAGAAAAATTATTAAGACTATGACATCGATTAATTAATTTTGAAGTTTTTTCATGAATGGTTTGTAAGCCAAGCTCTATTGTTAAGTATGTCTTTTTATTTAATTCTTCTAAATAGCTAAGACATTCCTCTGTAATAGCATCACTTCTAGTAGCAATATTAATACCAATAACATTGGGAAAGGTAAGTACTTTTTCATAAAGAACCCTTAATTTTTCAACAGGGGCATAGGTATTGCTACGAGCCTGAAAATAAGCAATATATTTAGCATTTGGCCACTTCTTATCATATATATTTTTTACTTCATTAAATTGTTTCTCTAAGTCTTTTCCTAATGTTCCTCCAAATTCTCCACTTCCTGTTTTTGAACAGTATATGCAGCCACCATATCCAACTGTTCCATCTATATTAGGACAGCTAAATCCAGCGTTTAAACTAATTTTACAAACTTTAGAATGAAAATGACTTCGATAAAAATAATCTAGAGTATGATATCTTTTATTGGTATCACTATATTTAAAATTATATTTCATACTAGTTACCTCTAATCCAAAGTTATTATATAAAAAAATAAAAAGATATTCAATAAAAAATAATAAGATATTTTTCTAATAAAAAGGATACGGAAAGTAATAGATATGGTATAATAAGAAATATAGATATAGAGGTTTGAGGCGATAATATGAAAAGAAGATTAAAATTAAAACCATCTGCTTTAAAAGTATTAAAGATAATTGGTACGATTATTGTCATTCTTTTGATTCTTTCTATCTTTTATTTAATACAAGTAAATGATTTAAAAAAAATAGGCTATAGTCAAAAAGCAGCAAATCAAATATTAATAAAATTTAAGAAAAAAGATGTTATTAATATTGGTAAAAATAAAACTCTAAATAAAGCTTTTGAAAGTGAAGCATATAAAGAGAAGAATTTTGATAGTTACACAAAAATTAGATATCAAAATCATGCACATTTAATTGAAAATATTAATAAGTTATTAAAGAAAGGATATACCAATGAAGAGATTTCTGTTATTTTAGCTCATGGTGATGATACTGCTGTTAGTGAGTTTACAAAAAGAGATAAAGTAAGGTATTTAGAAGAGTTTTATACCATAGACTTTGCAAAAATTAAGTACTATGATCGGTATCTTAATTATATGGATTCTTCACGTGAAGATGAAGAAACTAGTGTTTTAATTGTAAATCTCGAAATGGATAAAGAAGAATACGAAGATCCAGTCGAGGTGAAAGAATTTTCTTATGATATGCTCGTTAATAAACATCGAATGTTAAGTAAGAATTTTGTTCCTAAAGATTTAATAACCATAGGTTTAGATTATGCATCTGAGAAGGGATTAAAGGCAAATCGTACTGCTTTAATTGCAGCAAAACAGATGATAGATCAAGCAGAAAAAGAGGGATACCAGTTAGTAATTAATTCTTCTTATCGAAGTTATGAAGATCAAGAAGAGGTTGAAAATACTTATCGAGATTTATATGGAGATAATT
>CANRVM010000002.1 GCA_947643295.1 uncultured Mycoplasmatota bacterium | reverse complement strand
AATTAAAAAAGTAGTACATTCATTTTGAATATACCACTTTGTCAACAATCTGAAAGATAGACTTTTCTATCTTTTCTTTTGTTTTACATTATTTCTATTTTTACAACTATCTGCTCCTTCGGGACAATATCCTTCTATTTTACAATAAGGACCTAAGTACTCACCAATTAGAGGAGCTATTTCGCTAACTTTATGGGCCATTTGATTAACTAATTCTCTTACTTCCCATTGAGCCTTATCACACGATCTCATTCTAGTCATCCACTTTAAGTTTCTTGCATTCATAGTAGTATTAATATTACACATTTGTCCTGATAGATAGAAATAGATTAGCTCTTCATCACGCACACCCCAAGATTTAAAATATTCCATCATTTCTTTATTTTTTTTATAAATATTGTGGTATCTTTCTTCTTCCGATGATTTTATACTTGGGGGTGTAATATAATAATCAAAGTTCCAAAGAGGCGTAAAATCAGGTATTAATAAAGATTGCATTCTATGTCTTGTTAGATGGGTCAGTGTTGCTAGAGAGCAAGGAAGTTCGAATGAAAAGGAGACTTGTTCTAATTCTCTTTGTTTTTTACTATTCATTAAAGAATTTATCATTTTTTTAGCTATTTCTGTTCCATGAGGTCTATCTAGTATCTTTACTAATTGTTCTCTTGCTATCTCATCACTTAATTGGTATCTCTTCTTTAAAATATTCATTAATATAATAAAATCAGCATCCTGTGTATAATTAGTTAGATGTACATTATCTAATAGTTGGTAATGGTAGTTATCAATTAACTTATCCAAAAATTTAAAATGGTCTTTGTAATAATCTTTATTTTTTTCTTGATCTATTGATTCTGTAATATAGGGGACATATATTTTGAATAGTTCATAGAGTTTTTCTCCTAACTCTCTACACTCTGTTATATTAGATTTCTTGCCATAAAGTAATTCAGAAACAATATTAAACGCTTGTCTTACATTACATAATACAATAAAGTCATCTCCATAAGAATAAGGTAAAACAAATCTACAGTCTTCTGGATTTAATCCTTGCTCTGCAAAGTGAATATACTCTGGATAAAGAAAACTTTGTACATGATGATTATATATCTTTTGTAATTCTTCATTATTACTTAAAATACAATTATTTTGATCTCTAAATATTGGTGTATAATTACCAGCATTTCTAAAATCTACTTCTCTTCTTGACTTTACCATAAAAGAATCCAGCCTGTGACTAATAAGGGTTTGTTCTATAATTGGCGTTGTATTTTCCAGTGCAAATCCTATATAATCATGCTCTGCCATGGCATGATGTCCATATCCAAGAATTTTTTTAATAAAAGAAATGTTTGTATCAAAATCATTATTTTTTTCTAACAAATCCAAAATAGTTCCTTTATTTCTTGATAGTTTCCCGACTATCGTAAGATTCTTAATTCTTCTTTCCACTTCTTCTTTGGAGCTACTTCCAAGATAAATTAATTCCATACCTACCCACCTCATTCTAATTATATCTCTAACTATCTACTGAAAACAAGAAAAAGTTTTAAATAAAAAACTTTTCAATATAATTATTTCGTATTAAAATAGAGGTAGAAACAAGTTTTTTGATTTTGTAGAAAATGATGAAAGAGATTTTTGTTTATTAAAATTAAGGATGATTAAAAAATAGTAATGGTTAGTTTATAATGCAGTTGATATATGAGGAGGTATACAATGAGTTACCTAATATTTCTAGATAATTGTGTTGATATCAGTATTTCTTATAGCAGTATTGCTATGTTGGTTCAAGATGTCTATAAAATGAATGAAGAAGCCCAAAGAGAATTATTAGCAATTCATTATAACTATCTTTTGGGTAATACGAAACAAGAAGTTGTAGATTTAAATAGTAGTGAGAATTTGATATCTTACTTAAGAAAAGAAAAGCCAAATGTTTTAATAAGGAAAAGAAAGGTATGATGATAATAAGAGTGAAACAATAGATGAGATACAAAAGGATGTAGGTGGATGGGTAAAGTAATTTGAGAAACTTTATTATAGTTCAATATCTATAATGACTGCAATGATAGAAGAAGTGGGTGAGGCAAGAGTTGAGAATTCTTTATAATGAAAAAAGAAAGAAGGAAAAGAAGATGAAAGATTTACAAGAAGAGTTAAGGGATGTTTTATTCACTATAGTCTGTCTTGCTAATAGCCATGAAATTTCTCTAGAAGAAGACTTTTTCTAAAAATAAGATAAGATTTATAAGAGAGCTAACAATCGATTTGAAAGAAAAAAGTTTAATAATACTTATACTAAATTTTGGAGTAGACGAAAGAACTCAAACTGTTTATAATATTACTCAGTGATATTTGTGATTTTAAATCTGTAATTTTATAGTTTAAAGATATACCTATTATGAAAATAAATTTAGTTCAAATTTTCATTATTATATATGGGTTGAGTGAAGTGGAAGGAAGGGATGATAAAATGCAGAAATTAATAAATAGTAAGACAATACAGGAACGATTAATTGAAATAAAAGATTTAATATCCGTAGATTTAGATGATGCAAAAGATATTTTAAAGAGTGTTATATTAGATAATAAAAATGATTTTTATTTAATGGAAATAGAGTATATTTCTAATATGATAAAAGAAGAGGAAATGTATCGAGAATTATATTCTACTCAAAAAAAACAGTATGATTGTTTAAAGGCATTAGGAAGGAGCTTTTATGAACTTAATGACTATGAACGAGCTTATTATCAGTATGAACGTGCGAAGAAAGAAACAAATCATCCTATCTTTGATTATTATTTAGGAAAAATGTTATATAAACAAAGAAAATATTTAGAGGCCCTACCTTATTTTCAAGAGTATCTTTCTCATGGAGGCAAAAAAATGCCAAATTGTTTATTATATATGATAAAAATACATAAGAAACAAAAGGAGTATAAAAAGGCAAATAAATTATCTTCAAAAATTCAAAAGCTAGAAGATACATTTAGGAGTGACATTCAATTTAGAGGACATTATAGGAGAAATCGGAATCAGTTTTATGATCATGTAAAAACTATTGCAGTAGGTGAAGTTAGGATAGACGAAGAGGACTTTTTAGGGGAAGGGACATTACAAATAGATTCTTATGATAGTTATAATTTTCGTCAAAAATTAGGAGTGATAAAATATTTGATGCAACATCAGCCAAAAAGAGCAGAATCTTATTTACACAATCTAATTCCTGAAACAGAAGAAGAAAAAACAGAATTCATACAATTTCAAAAGAATAAGATAATTTACAAGAACCAAAAAAGATAGAGGATAGATAGAAATATGGGAATAGAAGATAAAATATCTAACTTTTATTATGAAACAGTAAAAAAACTGCAGAAAGATTTTAAGATAGGCTCTCTTTTTTTAGAGCTGGCCTCTACTAGTATGGTGTTTGGGAGTGAGTTTGGAGATTTTTCTCTTTCTTCCAGGGAAGCGTATGAAATGATTTTTCTTTCGAATTTATCTTATTCTAAAGTAGAGAACGATGATAAACGTGGAATAGCGCAACTGTTATTAGCAAAGAAAGTTTCTATGATATGTCGGTTAGCTTATGATTTAGAAAAAGAAGATGACTTAATAATACTTTCCCTACTAAATTTAAAAAATAAAGATTATATAAAAACTTATAAAGCATTTAGTGAGCTTAAAAATATTATTCGAACAGGTTGGATATCACGCAATGTAGAAGAAAACTATAGAGAAAATGATTCCGTTCATACGATGCAGATGTTTGCATTAGCTTTTGCTTATTTTAACTTAGATAAGAATATTTCTCTTGACCAAAAAAAGTATATGAAATGATTTTAATCCATGAAATTGGCGAAATTATTGCAGGAGATACCAGGGAAGGAGATAAAAGGAAACAGACAAGAAAGAAAATAGAAAGACAGGCAATTGAGAAAACTTTTTCCCATATCAAAACGGGAGACTATTTTATTTCACTTTGGGAAGAGTTTGAAAAGAAAGAGACAGAAGAAGCATTTTTTACTTATCAGTTAGATAAAATAGATCCTATATTAAAAGCGGTCTTTTTAGATTTAGAATTGAACCGGAAAGATTTATTTCCTGATTTCTTATCTTATGAAAAAGAAAGAGGGACTTTTGAAAGAGGAAAAGTAAAAAAATTGTTCCAATATGTTGAAAAGAAAGGTTATCCAAAGGGAATTAGAGAGGTTAGATATGAAAATAATTAGTTGGAACATTAATGGTTATCGGAGTGCAGAAAAATTAGGTTACCTTACCTCTTTACTTCAAGAAAAACAACCAGACATTATCTGCTTGCAGGAAATTAAAATGAATGAGCCATTCCCAAATCATTATGGATATTATGATTATTATAATTATGCTAGTAAAAAAGGGTATAGTGGAGTAGCAGTTTTAACCAAAGAAGTTCCAATAAAAGTTCAAAGATTTATTGGTTTGTAACAATTTGATACAGAAGGACGATTTTTATTATTAGAGTTTAAAAAGTTCGTTTTGATTAATATCTATATTCCTCATGGAGGAAGAAAAAAGGAGAAGCATCCTTATAAATTTGCTTCTATTAATAAACTAATTCAATTAGTAAAAAACATTACTAAGAATATTATCATATGTACCGATTTTAATATTGCACATACAGAATTAGATGTTAAAAATTATAAAACAAATTACCATAATAATATGTTTTCTTATGAAGAAAGAGAAAAGATAGATGAATTATTACAAATAGGTCTTATTGATAGTTTTCGAAGTTTAAGTAGGGAAGATAATATTTATTCAATGTGGCCAAATGGATTTCATGCAAGAGAAAGAAATATGGGATGGAGAATTGATTATATTTTTGTCTCAAAGAAACTTAAGAAAAATCTTATAGATGTAGTTTATTTAAAAAATCAACTAGGATCTGATTACTGCCCTTGTTTAGCAGATATTAAGATAGATTAAGATAAATAAAAGTGATATGATATTAACGAGGAGTGTATAGAATGGAATGCATATGCAGACATAAAAAAATAATAAGAAAATTAACGATTTAGAATTATTACAACAAATAAATGAAAATAATAAAAGTATAATAGAAAATAAATAATAGGGTGAAATAATTATGAATTCGGAAATATTATCAACAGTTAATAGAGAAAAAGGTTACATTCAGCTTGATGAAATACTACAATTGCCACCTATAACATGCTTTGATGAGCTAATAGATACTTTAAAAAATAATAATAAAGTCGATATTAAAAATATCAGTAAAACTAATAATAACTTTCAATTAGTTTTTAGCTTTAAGTATGGTGAAACAACATATTTTTATAAATATGATTATCCTCGTGAACCCTATAGAGTTAGTCCATATAATGAATTAGTTGCTGGAGAAATAGCAGACGATTTAAATATACCTCATGTTGAATACGATTTAGCAATAATTAGCGGATTTAAAGGACTAATATCTAAAGACTTTAGGCTAAACAATGTAAATTATCTTTCAGGAAAAGATTTTCTAATTAATAATCATCCGTTAGGGAAGAAAGAGAATATTGCGGATTTAAATAATTTAGATGATATTTGGATTGCTTTAGAAAATTATTATAATGTAAATTCTAAATATCAAAATGTTGTCAGTAAAGTAATGAAGAAAATTGTAAATATGTTTATATATGATATATTAACTGGTCAGGTAGATAGAGGATACTCAAATTGGTGGCTTCTAGAATATCCAGATAGGACACTTGATTTACAGCCACTTTTCGACAATATAAGGATTTTAATGCTTCCTCATCAGTTAGCTACTGAGAGATTTCCATCAGTTTCAAAACTTCTTTTGACAGTAAATCGTAATAGTATTAGATATTGTGAAGAAAATTTGGAAGAGTTTTTAGAATCCAGTAGCGAAGAATTTAGTGAAACGTTATCTAATAGTTTATGGTCTATAAGTCAAGAAAATCTTCAAAAAATATTTATTAGAATAGAGGAAAAAACTAAACATCCTATGTCTGATGAGTTGAAAGGATTCTATTTGAGGGAGTTTGATTCTCAATTTAATTTTATTACTGAAACTTATGATAGAATAATTTTACCTAATCATAAATTATAGTATTTTTAAAACATAAAAAAGAAATTTGTGACTTTTATTCGTCCACTAGCATTCAGTATTAGTCAAAATAGTATTAAGGGATGAATTTTAGAACTAGTGAGAAGCTTATATCAAAATAGTCACAAAAGAAAGGAGGAAAATATGTTTAAACTTTACTCTCCATTTGAGCCAACGGGAGATCAACCAAAAGTAATAGAAGAACTTGTGGATGGCTTAAAACAAGGAAAAAAACACCAAGTATTGATGGGGGCAACGGGTACAGGTAAAACTTTTACAATAGCTAATGTTATTAAAACGGTACAAAAGCCAACTCTTGTATTAGCTCATAATAAAACTTTGGCAGGTCAGTTATATTCGGAATTAAAGGAATTGTTTCCAGAAGAAGAAGTTTGTTACTTTGTTTCCTACTATGATTATTATCAACCAGAAGCTTATGTTCCATCTACTGATACTTATATTGAAAAAGACTCTTCAATTAATGATGAAATTGATGAGTTAAGGCATTATGCAACAAGTGCCTTACTTTCCGGTAGAAATGTGATTGTAGTTGCTAGTGTATCTTGTATCTATGGTATTGGAGAAGTAGAAGAATATAAAAATAAGATGTTAACACTTGGAGTAGGAGAAGAAATCGACAGGAATAAAGTATTAACAAAATTGGTGGATATGTTATATGAAAGAAATGATTTGGATTTTAAGCGTGGGACTTTTAGAGTCAGAGGGGATATTTTAGAAATTATTCCTATCAATAAAGATAAAACTGGGTATCGAATTGAATTTTTTGGAGAGGAAATTGATCGAATTAGTGAGATTGATGTTTTAACAGGAGCAATTATCACAAATAAAAAAAGTATTAGTTTATTTCCCGCTAGTCATTTTGTCGTTAGTGATGAAAAATTAAAGTCAGCTATTCAAAGGATAAAAATAGAATTAGAAGAACGATTAACGGAACTTAAGGAGGATAATAAGTTATTAGCTGCAGAACGATTAGAACAACGTACTAACTATGATATTGAAATGTTAGAAGAAACAGGTTTTTGTTCAGGCATTGAAAACTATTCAGCACCAATGGCAGGAAGAAGCAAAGGAGAAACTCCAACTACTTTAATGGACTTCTTTCCAGATGATTATTTGTTAGTAGTCGATGAATCTCATGTTACGCTTCCACAAGTTAGAGGAATGTATAATGGTGACCGTGCTCGTAAGATGAATTTAGTCGAATATGGATTTAGACTTCCTAGTGCACTAGATAATAGACCTCTTCAATATGATGAATTTGAAAAAAAGATTAACCAAGCTATCTTTGTATCAGCAACACCTGGAGATATGGAACTAGCCTATACAAACGGAAAATATATTAGTCAGATTATTCGTCCAACAGGATTATTAGATCCAACAATTGATATTCGAAAAACAGAAGGTCAAATTGACGATTTAGTAGGAGAAATTAATGAGAGGATTGCTAAAGATGAGAGAGTTCTAATTACTACTTTAACAATTCGTATGAGTGAAGAATTAACAAATTATTTGAAAGAATTAGATATTAAAGTTGCTTATCTTCATTCAGAGATTAAAACCTTAGAAAGATTGCAAATTATTCATGATTTGAGAATTGGAAAGTATGATGTAGTAGTAGGAATTAATCTTTTAAGAGAAGGTATTGATATTCCTGAGGTTTCGTTGATTGCTATTTTAGATGCTGATAAAGAAGGTTTCTTAAGAAGTACAAGAAGTTTGATTCAGACAATTGGAAGATGTGCGAGAAATGCAAATGGTCATGTTATTATGTATGCAGATAAAATGACAGATTCGATGAAAGTAGCGATAGAAGAGACACAAAATAGACGTAATATTCAGATGCAATATAATGAAGATCATCATATTACACCAACTACAATCAAGAAGGATATAAGAGAAGTAATTAGTAATATCGATACTTCAAGTAAAAAGAATCCTGTGAAAAAACTAACGAAAAAAGAAAGAGAAAAGCAAATAGAAGAGTTAGAACAACAAATGAGAGAGGCTGCTAAAAACCTTGATTTTGAAAGAGCTATGGAATTACGTGATATTCTATTTGAGATGAAATTAGAAAATTAAAATGATATAATTATAGAATAAGAAAGATTTTCCTTTGCAATTTTGTCTATTTAAACTATTGAAATAATTTAAAAATGAGAAGAAAAGAAAAAATTCCACAAAGTTTGTGGATTTTTCTATGGGAAGACAAAAAATTATTGACAAACATATGTATGTAATATATATTATGTTTAAACGAGAAAACTTTCCACAATAATTGTGGAAAAAAGTAAATAAAAGTAAAGTTTTATGATATAATATGGAGCAGGTGAAGTGGTTATGGATAAAATTATTGTAAAAGGTGCTAGAGAAAATAATTTAAAGAATGTAAATATTGAAATTCCAAAGAATAAATTAGTCGTCATGACAGGATTATCAGGAAGTGGAAAAAGTAGTTTGGCTTTTGATACAATTTATGCAGAAGGTCAAAGAAGATATGTAGAAAGCTTATCTAGTTATGCTAGACAATTTTTAGGTGGTAGTGAAAAGCCAGATGTGGATAGTATTGAGGGATTATCTCCAGCTATCAGTATTGATCAAAAAACAACAAGTAAAAATCCTAGATCTACGGTTGGAACAGTAACCGAAATTTATGATTATTTGAGACTTTTATTTGCTCGTGTTGGGACTGCTTATTGTCCAAATCATAATATTCCTATTACTTCACAAAGTGTAGAAGAAATTACAAATAAAGTCTTAGAATATCCTCTGAATACCAAACTTATTATTTATTCCCCTGTTGTTCATCATGAAAAGGGAACGCACAAAGAATTATTAGATGATTTGAGAAAAGATGGGTATATTCGAGTTAGAGTTAATCGAAAGATGTATGATTTATCGGACGAGATTACGTTAGAGAAAAATAAACAGGATGATATTGATGTTATAATTGATCGAATTGTTTTAAAAGAAGACTCTAAATCTAGATTAAGCGAGGCAATTGAACAAGCTGTAAAATTGTCTCATGGAAAAGTAGTAGTAGAAATACTAGGTGAAAATAAAAAAGAGGTCGTATTTTCTGAAAACTTTGCATGTCCTTATTGTTCTTTTTCTCTTCCAGAAATAGAACCTAGAATATTTAGTTTCAATGCTCCCTTTGGAGCATGTCCTGAATGTAAAGGGTTAGGTATCAAGCTGAGAATTGATGAAGATTTAGTAATACCAGATAAAAGTTTAAGCATTAACGAGGGTTGTATTAAGACGTTAAGTGATGATCAAGATGGAATTTACTATAAAAAATTAGAATGCTGTTGTAAACACTATAAAATTGATATGAATAAACCATTTAAAAAACTTTCAAGTAAAGAGCAAAATATTGTTTTATACGGATCAGATGAAATGATAACTTATCATTATACAACAAAAAGTGGAAATATTATGAATAATAAAGATTTTTATGAAGGAATAATTAATAATTTGGAACGTCGTTATATGGAAACAAGTAGTAAATGGATTCGTGAATGGATTGCTAATTATATGATAGAGCATACTTGTGAGACCTGTCATGGAGCTAGATTAAATGACGACATTTTACAAATTAAAATTAACGATAAAAATATATATGAAGTAACTTGTATGAGTATTAAAGACTTATTAATGTTTTTTAACAAATTGAAGTTATCAGAAGAAAAAAAACAAATTGCAAATTTGGTGGTAAAAGAAATTATCGCTAGATTATCTTTTTTACAGAATGTAGGGCTAGGATATTTAGCATTATCTAGAAGTGCTGCTACTTTGTCAGGTGGAGAAGCACAAAGAATCCGATTGGCAACTCAAATTGGTTCTAAATTAACAGGAGTTTTATATGTTTTAGATGAACCTAGTATTGGACTTCATCAAAGAGATAACGAAATGCTAATAAAGTCTTTACTGGAAATGAGAGATTTAGGAAATACATTAATTGTCGTGGAACATGATACTGATACGATGTTGGCAGCAGATATGTTGGTAGATATTGGCCCTGGTGCAGGAGATCAAGGTGGACAAATCATGGCTAGCGGAACACCAAAAGAGGTAATGAAAAATGAAAATAGTATTACAGGAAAATATCTTAGCGGAAAATTAAAGATAGACATTCCAACAAAAAGAAGAAAAGGAAATAAAAAGTTTTTAACTATCATTGGAGCAGAAGAAAATAATCTAAAAGGTATTGATGTAAAAATACCTCTAGGAACTTTTACTTGTATTACGGGAGTATCTGGAAGTGGAAAATCAACACTGATTAATGAAATACTTTGCAAAGAAGTATCGAAGAAACTATACCAATCAAAAGTCATTTCTGGTAAACATAAAAAAATAAATGGATTAAATAATATTGATAAAATTGTAGATATTTCTCAAAGTCCTATTGGAAGAACACCACGAAGTAATCCTGCTACTTATACAGGAGTGTTTGATGATATTAGAACTCTTTATACAACTACAAAAGAAGCAAAAATGTATGGCTATGAGAAAAATCGTTTTTCATTCAATGTAAAGGGGGGACGCTGTGAGGCTTGTCGTGGAGATGGCGTAAAGAAAATAGAAATGCATTTTTTACCCGATGTTTATGTAGATTGTGAAGTTTGTCATGGAACCCGTTATAATAGTGAGACTTTAAAAGTAAAGTATAAAGATAAAAATATTGCAGAAGTTTTAGATATGAGAGTTAAAGAGGCTTTAGAATTTTTTGAAAATGTTCCAAAAATAAAGAATAAGTTGAAAGTATTAGAGGAGGTTGGTCTAGGTTATATTAAATTAGGGCAAAGCGCTCCAACATTATCAGGAGGAGAAGCAGAAAGAGTAAAACTTGCGAAAGAGTTACAAAAAAGGGCAACAGGTAAAACTCTATTTGTTTTAGATGAACCAACGACGGGTTTACATTCAGATGATATAAAAAGACTACTTGCAATTTTGGAGAAAATAGTAGATAATGGTGATACAGTAATAGTAATAGAGCATAATTTAGATGTTATTAAAGTTGCTGACTATATTATCGATTTAGGGCCAGAAGGTGGAGATAATGGTGGAAGTATTGTAGCAACAGGGACACCAGAAGAGGTAAGCAAAGTAGAAAAATCATACACCGGTTCTTTCCTTCATAAGATTCTTTAGAGGTGATAATATGCGTTTAGTTAAAGATAGTAAGAATGGTTTTGTAATAAGTAAGCTGTTAGATTGGATTCTTTATCTGTTTGGTTATACTGTAGTATTTGTAATTGTAACCAATATGTTTAAAAGTGTCTATATTGATTTGGAGCATTCCTATATTTACTCTGTTATCATTGTATTAATGATTTATATTTTAAATAAGACAGTGAAACCAATTCTAGTTACACTTACTATTCCAATAACTGGTTTGACCTTAGGTCTTTTTTATCCATTTATTAACTTATTTATTTTGAAATTAGTAGATTGGATTTTAGGACCTCATTTTCAATTACATGGACTATTTATATCTTTGATTGTCGCCATATTACTTTCTATTACTAATCTTATGGTAGAAAATATAGTAATTAAACCAATAATAAAGAGGGTAAATAAGAATGGATAGAGTTGCATTAGATTTGGGTATTATTCAAGTATATTGGTATTCCATCTTTATATTTTTAGGAATATTAGCAGGATGTATTACAATATACTTAGAATCAAAAAGAAGAAAAATAAATCAAGAATTTATGCTAAACTTAGCCTTTAATTCCATTATTTTTGGTGTTATTGGCGCAAGAATTTATTATGTATTATTTAATTTAGACTATTATAAGACTAATCCTATTGAAATATTAGAAATATGGAATGGTGGTTTAGCGATTCATGGAGGATTAATTGTTGGTTGTTTGGTAGTCTTATATCAATGTAGAAAGAATAGAATAAAGCCATTAAAAATATTTGATATTATTGTGGTAGGATTAATACTTGGACAAGCAGTAGGAAGATGGGGTAATTTTTTTAATCAAGAAGCCTATGGTGCTATTACAACGGCTGCAAAGCTACAATCTATGGGGATACCCGAGTTTGTTATAGATGGTATGTTTATTTTAGGAGAGTATAGAGAACCTACTTTTTTCTTTGAATCTATGTGGAATTTATTTGGATTTGTTGCCTTATTAATTATAAAAAGATATCCATATTTAAAATTGGGACAATTAACAGGATTTTATCTTGTATGGTATTCTGTGGCAAGATTTATTATTGAGGGAATGCGTGTGGATAGTTTAATGATGAACAATCTTAAAGTTGCACAGTTAGTATCTATTATTATGATAATTTTAGGAATATTCTTATTTATCTATTATAAATATATTAAAAGAGTAGGAAATTTTTCAGAATATCTATATAATTATAACGAACCAGAAAAGAAAGAAGAACACCCTCTATTCGTAAAAGAATCAGAAATTCAGTAGTAATTCATAACATTTTCTTATATACTATCAATAGGTGATGATGATGTATAAAAAAGTTGTAGTATTGGGCGGAGGTACTGGAATGAGCTGTTTATTAAGAGGGTTAAAGGATTTTCCTCTTGACATTACGGCTATTATTACTGTAGCAGATAATGGTAGTTCAACTGGTAAATTAAGAAAAGAATTTCATACTCCCGCTGTTGGAGATATTAGAAAGGTAATTACTAATTTATCGACGATTGATGATCCAATAAAGAAAATGCTAGAGTATCGATTTCAAACTTCTAGTGATTTAAATGGACATGCAGTAGGTAATTTGATTTTAACTTCCATGTTGGAAATAACAGGTTCCTTAAAAGAATCCATTGCTTGTCTATCGAAACTTCTAGATGTAAGGCATACTGTGCTTCCACTTTCAGAAGAAGCTAATCTAGAACTAGTTGGAATTGATAAAAATGGTAATGAGATTGAAGGGGAAGAACAAATTACAAACTCAGATGGCGTTATTGAATATATTTGTTATAAAAGAGAGCCTAAAGTGTTAGATGAAGTAGTAGAAGAAATAGAAAATACAGATCTTGTTATACTTAGTATGGGTAGTCTATATACGAGTATTTTACCTAATATTATATGTAAAGATGTATGCAGTGCATTCAATAGAACAAAGGCACCAATTATGTATTTGTGTAATGCAGTTACTCAACCAGGAGAGACTGATTATTTTACAGTTGGTGATCATGTAGAGATGTTAAATAGATACTTAGATAGAAGGCATATTGATGTTGTAATTGCAAGTAATTCAATCATTGATAAAAATATAGTGAAAAAATATGAAAAGGAAGAGGACAAAGATCCTGTAAAGATTGATTATGCGAAATTGGATCATCTTGGTGTTCAATTGATAGAAGATGACTTGATAGTCGTTGACGATAATACCATTAGACATAATAGTTTAAAACTTAGCTCTTTAATTTTTTCCTATTTAATGAGGTAGAGAATATGTCATATACAACTAAAATAAAAAATGAATTATTAAACATGGAAATACAAAAATCAGAAACAATTGCACAATTATCTGGTTTTATTAGAAATAATGGATATTCTACTAATGGCATTTTTTGTCTTTCAACAGAAAATATTCATATGAAAGAGATGTTAGTAAAGTCTTTTATGAATTTATATCATATTGAAGTTTCAGTCGATATTAAACCAGGGCTTAATTTTAGTAAAAATGACTTATATGTAATAAGTCTAAAAGAAAATTTTGAAATGATTTTAAGAGACTTAGGCTATTATAGCGAAGATTTAAAGTATTTAGAAATGCCACCAGAATATATTATTGGTTCTAATGAGGAAATAAGAGCTTATTTAAGAGGCGTGTTTTTATCACAAGGAAGTATTAATGATCCCCAAACTTCACAATATCATATGGAAATTGTAATATCTAAACCAGAGGAAGCTATTTTCGTTCAAAAGTTATTAAATCGCTATGAACTAAACGCAAAAATATTAAATAGAGATAAAGGATATATGATTTATATAAAAGAAGCTGAAAAGATAAGTGATTTTTTAAAAATTGTTGGAGCAATGAATGCCACTCTTTATTTTGAAAATATTAGAACTTATCATGATAAGAAAAATCATACTAATCGATTAAATAATTGTGAACAAGCAAACACTGATAAAATAGTAGAAGCTGCCACTATTCAGTTAAAAAATATTGAAATATTAGAAGAAAATGGGGCAGTTGAATTATTAGATGACAAAACAAAAGAAGCCTTGGAATATCGAAAAAAATATCCAGAAGCTTCTTTAAAAGAATTAAGTAGTATTTTATCTTTAGAGACAGGAAAATCAATTACAAAATCAGGGCTCAACCATCGGTTCCGAAAAATAGCAGAGCTATCATCTAAATTTAAGAGCTAGTTTTTTCTATTATTTTATCAATTAAACCATATTCTAATGCATCCTTTGAATCCATGAAATTATCACGCTCTGTATCATGTTCAATTGTTTTGATATCTTGATTACAGTTTTCAGAAAGAATATTATTTAACTTATCACGTGATTTTAGAATATGTTCTGCTGCAATTTTAATTTCAGTTGCTTGTCCTTCTGCTCCACCAAGAGGTTGATGAATCATAATCTCAGAATTAGGTAATGCATATCTTTTTCCTTTTTGTCCAGATGATAATAGGAAAGCTCCCATAGAGGCTGCCATTCCAATACAAATAGTCGAAACATCACTTTTGATAAAATTCATAGTATCATAAATGGCCATTCCAGAAGTAATAGATCCACCTGGTGAATTTATGTATAAGGAAATATCTTTATTGCCAAGAGAATCAAGATATAATAATTGAGCAACTATCACATTCGCGGTTGCATCATTTATTTCTCCAGTTAATAAAATGATTCTTTCTTTTAATAATTTGGAGAAGATATCATAACTTCTTTCTCCATTTGCTTCTTTTTCTACAATTACTGGTACTAAACTCATTTTTTTATCACCCAATTTTATTATAGTTGTGAAATCATAAAAATATACATATTCTAAATCGTCAAAATATGCTATAATGTTATATAAGATAGACAAAAGGGTGATTTGATGAATGATAATATTACTTTAACAATTAACAATAAAACATATGAATATCCAAGAGAGATTAGTTTAGAAGAAGTATCAAAAGAGTTTATGGATTCTTATCAATATCCGATTGTAGTAGCACGTGTTGGAAATGCCTTAAAAGAGATGAGTGCTATTCTTTCAAAAGATGCGACGATTGAATTTATGGATTTAACTTCAAGAGAGGGTAATCGTGTACATATCTCTGGTTTAACTTATTTAATTATTTACGCTGTGAAAACCTTATTTGGACCTAATGCTAATATTTATGTTCAGCATTCGCTTGATAAAGGACTTTATATTGAAACAAATTTTGACTTGAATGAAGAAGTATTAGAACAAATAAAGAGAGAAATGCAGAAATTAATAGAGAATGATTTGGATATTACAAGATTGACAATTGATAGAATAGAGGCTATTAAATATTTTGAAAGTGTAAAAGATTATGCCAAAGCAGGTGTATTAAAATATAATACGAATACTTATATTACTTTATATAGAATGGGAAATTTATATAATTATTTTTATACTATGATGCCAACTTCTACTGGTAAATTAAAAGCATTTGATCTTACTTATATTGGAGATAATGGCTTTATACTACAATTTCCAACGACTTATATTCCCAATAAAATTAAAAAGTATGAACATCATCCCCATATGTTTTCTGTATTCCATGAATATAGAGAATGGGCTAAGATAATGAAAATAGAAAATTCAGTGGATTTGAATAGAGTGGTATCTAGTGGGAAAATAGCTGATTTAATAAGAATAGATGAAGTGTTACAAAGTAATAAACTCCTTACTGTTGCACAAGAGATTAGTAATAATAGGGATAAAATTAAAATTATCTTAATCGCAGGGCCATCTTCTAGTGGAAAAACGACATCATCAAGAAAATTGTCCATGTATCTAAGAAGCTTTGGCATGAAGATTCGTCCAATTTCAATGGATGATTACTTTGTAGAAAAGGAAGAAACACCATTAGATAAAGAAGGAAAGCCAGATTTTGAGTGTTTAGAAGCAGTTGATTTAGAATTATTCGATGAACAGATAGAAAAACTATTAAATCATGAGGAAGTAACCATACCAACTTATAGTTTTATTTTAGGGAAAAAAGAATATAAAGAAAAAGTGAAACTAGAAGAAAATGAACTATTAGTGATAGAAGGAATTCATGCTTTAGATACGAATGTACTTACTAATATTAAGAGAGAAAGTAAGTATAAAATATATCTATCAGCTTTAACAGAATTAAATATTGATAATCATAATCGAATCTCGACTAGTGATAACCGTCTGTTAAGAAGAATTATTAGAGACAATAGAACTAGAGGTTATGATGTTACTAGAACATTGTCATCTTGGAAAGATGTAAGAAGAGGAGAGGAAAAATATATATTTCCTTATCAGGACGATGCTGATTTTACCTTTAATACTGGTTTGATATATGAAATAGGAGTTTTAAAAACTTATGTTGAGCCTCTTTTATATACAGTAGATGAAGATGATGAATATTATGAAGAAGCAAAGAGACTAATTGATTTCTTAAGACTTTTTTTACCAATCCCTTCTGATGCGATACCAACTGATTCTATTATCAGAGAGTTTATTGGTAATAGTTGTTTCCATGCTGACTAAAAGTATTCTAAGATAATATTTTTTAATCATACTGTTTCTATTTTTTGATAAAAACTTTTCTTTTATTCATCTCTTCTAATGTTTTTTCTACTGCCGTTTCTGCTAATTCAGGATAACCAAGTTTTATTAAATCATCATCAATAAAAAGGATGCTGTTTAGATCTTCTATTTCCATATATTTTCCTAATCTTTCTGGTAGCTTTTCGTCAATTTTAAAGTCTTGAATCTCCTCTATTCTTTTGTTAAAATTTTTTACAAAGGGATTTTGGATTGGTAACCTAATATTTTCTATTGTAATTTTTTTTTCAAAACTGATTATCTTTCTAAGGGGATAATCAATGGTATTTTGTAAGTAAGAAAGCAAGAAACTTCTAATGGTCAGTCCTAAAGTAAGGTTTTCATAAAAATTCATCTCTTGTTGATAAAATAAGTCTTCCATTTCGTGTAGTTTTCTTTTGACAATCGTTACTGGATTTATCAGATTAATTTGTAAATTGCATAAACAAAAATTAATAGTAGTTTCTGCTTTATTAAGTGTTTCTATATAACGATTTCTTTCCTGCAATTCTTTTCCTACCATTTTCATATGTTTATACCTCCATTTTTTCTATTTGCTTTTTAATGAGTTAATATTTGTTTTGCTCTTTACTTTCTATAGTAATCTTTACAGAATAATTTGTCAATAAAAGTGAAATATATTGAAATAAAATGGTTAAAACTATATAATGAAAAGAGAAAGGATGGATAGAAAATGGTAAGAGTAGCAATCAATGGTTTTGGAAGAATTGGAAGGCTTGCCTTTCGATTAATGGAAGAGGATAGTGACTATGAAATTGTAGCTATTAATGATTTAACAGATGCAGAACAGCTTGCTTATTTATTAAAATATGATACCAATCATAGAAATTATCGAATCGATGATATTTCATTTGAAAATAATGATATTTTAATTGGTAACAGGAAAGTACACGTATATAGTGAAACAGATCCTAAGAATTTGCCTTGGAAAGATTTAGATATTGATGTAGTATTAGAGTGTACAGGTTTATTTACAGAAAAGGAAAAGGCAAATGCCCATATAGAAGCAGGAGCAAAGAAAGTTATTATATCGGCTCCAGCAAAGGGTGATTTAAAAACAATTGTTTATAATGTAAATCATGATATTTTAACAGGAGAGGAAACAATTATATCAGCTGCTAGTTGTACTACAAACTGTTTAGCCCCAGTAGTTGATGTATTAGACCGTGAATTTGGAATTGAGAGAGGTTATATGACTACGGTTCATGCTTATACAAATGATCAGGCAACACTTGATATCGCTCATAAAAAAGGAATTAAAGCAAGAAGAGGTCGTGCAGCAGCAGCAAATATTATTCCAGCATCTACAGGAGCAGCTTCCGCTATTGGTAAAGTTTGTCCAAACCTAGATGGGAAACTAGCAGGTGTTGCCATGAGAGTTCCTGTTCCAACGGGCTCTGTAATCGATTTGGTTTTAGAACTTAGTAAAACTACTACAGTAGAGGAAATTAATAATATATTAAAATCTAGTCAAAATGAAACATTACAATATACAGATGATCCAATTGTTTCAAGTGATGTTATTGATAGAAGATGTGGATCTTTAGTGGATGGGTTATCTACTGACATTTTAGAAACAGATGGAAAACAACTTGTCAAAGTGGTTGCTTGGTATGATAATGAGATGAGTTATACCGCTCAAATGGTAAGAACAATTAAGTATTTAATGGAAAAATAAATACAGAATAAAGTCTTTAGAATGTAAAAACTAGGACTTTTTTTCTAATTATAAGTTATTTTTGTGTATAAATATGTAAATCCTTATACCTTAGTATAGACTTTATATTTATTTAATTTATTATTATGTTATACTGATAAAAATAGAAAGGGTGATTTTTATGGAACAAGAAAAAAAGAAAGGAAATATAGTAATCATTATTATTTTAGCAGTTGCCTTGTGTGCTTCTTTAGGGTTTATTGTTTACGATCGTGTCTTAAGAGGGGAGATTTCTATTAGTGACACTTCTAAGAGTAATTTAAATGATAAAAATAAAGTAGCTAAGAGAAATGATTCTAGACCAAAAGAAATGGATGTGAATGGTAGACTAGTCAAGTATTTATATAATAAAGTAGTGGATTCCAAAACTATAGAAAATCCATATTGGATGTATGAAGGAAATGATAATTTTAATGTCAGTACTGCTACTGAAGAACAGAAAATGAGACTGGTATCAATTAATTTAAATAAATCCAAAGGACAATGGACAAACTGTGAGGGAGCACCACAACAGTATGGTGACTATGTAACTTCATGTAGTTTGCTAAATTCAGGAACCGCCTATGCTAAAGATTATATAGAATATGTTTACAAAGATTTATTTGGTCAAGATGCCATTTTGAATACGAACAGTGATATGGTGTCAAATGTACGTAGTACTACACTATATAAATATATTCAAAATTTTGATTCTTATATTGAATATACAATAGAAGCAGGAGGTACCTCATCTACGGCTTATAAATCAGTGATTACGAAAGCTTCCAAAAGCGATAGTGAGGTTAAATTATATGAACATATAGAGTTAACAGATCAAACAAATCCAAGTAATAATAAAACAATGGATTATATTTATACCTTCTCAATAGATGAAGATGGTATGTATTCTCTTGTAAGTAGAATAAAAGAGTAGGAGTATTTATAATTAAATTTATTAATTGAGTGATTTTTATTAGTATAGTTAGGATAATATAAAACTATTTATAATGAAAAACTCAATTTTTTTGTTTATTTTACTATTATCATTATTAGTATGTCTGCTAATGACAAATTTTTACTACGAATTTCTTGGAATAATTTTGTTTTTATGATATTATTATACTAGAATAATAGGGAAGGTGTTGGCTATGTACTCACTTGGCAGTCAATTTAACATTGATTATACAGATACAAGGGCAGAAGAAAAAGCAATTTTCAAGGGTCCTAATTATAGAATTAGTATCATTACCGAACGTGTTGTACGTCTAGAATATAGTCCTTTAGGACAATTTGTAGATGAGCCAACACAATTAATACGAAAAAGAGATTTAGGATTTCCGGAATTTAGAGTAAATCAAGATCAAAACTTTATTGAGATTACTACTAGGTATTTTGTTTTAACTTATTTAAAAAGGCAACCATTTATTGGTACGAAAACAGATCCAATGAGAAATTTAAAAATTACCTTAAATTCTAGAGAGAATGATCGAAAAAGAGATTGGTATTATAATCATCCAGAAGCTAGAAATATGAATGGTAATATGGTTTCACTCGATGTTCCTTGTGCAATTCCTTTAAAAAAAGGGTTATATTCCTTAGAGGGGTTTGCTAGTATTGATGATACACCAAATAAAATATTAAATCAGGATGGAACTTTGGCTGATAGAAGTCAGAATTCTATTGATATTTATGTTTTTATGTATGATAGAGACTTTAAACAAGCTTTACTGGATTATTATAAAATGACTGGGTTTCCAGAATTAATTCCTAGGTATGCTTTAGGTAATTGGTGGTGTAGAAATACCACTTACGATGATTTTAAACTAGATGATTTAATTCGTCGTTTTGAGAAAAAGTTAATTCCACTTTCTATATTACTATTAGATAATGATTGGCATTACCGAGATGTTGGACAAAATAAAGCGTTAAAAACTGGTTTTACTTTTAATAAAGCTTTATTTCCAAATCCAGTAAATACAATAAAGAAATTACATGATAAGGGTATTCGTGTAGGAGTAGTTTTAAATCCAGAGCAAGGAATTTATCCTCATGAAGCAAATTATCAACAAGCTGTTCAATATCTAGGGGTGGAGGCAGGCAGAATCATTACTTTTGATCCTTTAAATCCTAAATTAATGGATGTTTATTTTAAAGTGTTTTTACATCCTTTAGAAGAAATGGGAGTGGATTTCTTTTGGAGTGATTATAAAGGAAACCTTAATCTAACGAATTTATGGGCATACAATCATTATATGTATTTAGATTCTGCTCGTAATGCTGGTAAGAGGGGAATGTATCTTGCAAGAAGTGGTATTTATGCTCCCCATAAGTATCCAATTTGTTATGCTGGTGGAACGGAAATTAGTTGGGAAACACTAAGGCAAGCGCCACTTAATTATTTAAATGCTGCTAATATAGGGGTTTCTTTTTGGTCTCAAGACGTTGGTGGCAATCATGGTGGTGTAGAGGATAAGGAACTTTATATTAGATTTTTAGAGTTAAGTGTTTTCTCGCCAATTTTAAGATTTCATGGTGCAAGAGGAATGTATTATAAAAAAGAACCATGGGTATGGGATTTTGAAACACAAAATATTGCTGCTGACTATTTAAGACTTCGTCATCGTTTAATTCCTTATTTGTATACAGAGTCATATAATTATACGAAGTCAGGTACTCCTTTAATTCAACCATTTTATTATAATTATATGTGGACTTATGATGATACGTTATATAAGAATCAATACTACTTTGGGTCACAACTTTTAGTATGTCCTATTTTAACTAAGATGGATCCTGTAATGAATCGTACCATCCATCGTTTCTTTATTCCAGAAGGAGTTTGGTATGATTTTATCTCAGGAAAGAAATTTCCAGGAAATAAGAAATATGTATCCTTTTATAAAGAAGAAGATTATCCTGTATTTGCCCATTCTGGTTCAATTATTCCACTTTCCAATCGAAGTGATTACAATAATACCGGTGTTCCTACTGATTTGGAAATACAAATTTTTCCAGGAGTATCTAATACTTATACTTTATATGATGATGATGGAGTTACTTCTCTTTATAAAGAAGGATACTTCTTAAAAACTTCAATTGATTATAACTACATGAAAAATAATTATACTGTTATTATTAGGTCTATTGAAGGAAAAAGTGGAATTGTACCAGATACTCGTAATTACAAACTAGTGTTTAGAAATACCAAAGAAGCAGATAATGTTACTGTCTTTTATAATAATGCAGCCTTACCATTTAA
>CANRVM010000001.1 GCA_947643295.1 uncultured Mycoplasmatota bacterium | reverse complement strand
CAAAATGTTGCATTTAACCTTTCGAAGTTGCATTTACCTTTTCAATTGAGCTTTTCCTCTAAAACATCATCATAGAAAATAGAAAATGGATACTCTACTGGTTCTAGTGAAATATCATCTTGTAACATCATTATCCCACCAATATCAAATTTTCCATGAATCTCTTCCTTGTCTTCATAAAAAAAGTAACCATCTATTTTAATATTATTTAGTTCTAATACTTTAGTATTTTGGAAATAATTTTTAGGAATATTTATCAGTTCATGGATTTCAAGTTTTTCAATAAAAGATAAATCAATAAGCATATTCTCTCTCCTTACTCTATTTTTTTAGCTTTTTTGCAATAGAAGTCTCACCTTTATCTATAATTCTTAATTTTTTTTGATTATAGAGTCCATTTAAGAAAGGTGGAAAAACTATCTGTTCTTCTAGGCCTTTGCGAACACTTATTAAGTAATCCATTCTTTTTTTTAATTCTTCTTTAGAATAGTCACCACTTAAAAAGGATAGAACACCATTTAAAGCAAAGAAATCATTTAGATAGGAAACAAAACCTTCTCTTTCTCCTATTTTAATGTAAAGTAGAAAATTCATTTTTTTCTGATATCTTTCCAAATCAGTTTCTTCTTCTTTTCCATTCAACCGTAATTCTTTTAAAATCAGAAGTCTCTTCATATATTCTAATTGATAAAAATTTTCACTATAGAATATATCTTTTATGCATTCTCTATGAATAACAGAAGTCTCTCTTGCTTCTTTAATGACAAAGTAATCACACTTTTTACTAATGGATTTTATAAACGCTTCATAATTATTACTATTTCTAGCTATGATTACTCCCTCTAATAAAAAATCAGGTAACTCACTAATATTTTTTACGATATCTTGATTCATATAAAATCCATTTACCCCATTCTCTACAGAATATCTTAGTAGAAATAATCTTTCTTGATAATATTTACCATTTCCTAGCACACAATCAATCATCTTTATAAAATCAGAACTAGAAATATTTTTTATATATTGATTATCAGAACTGTTTGTCATGTATTTTAATAATGAAACTTTCTTACAAGCATCATAATTAGATTTGGCAAGCTGCAAAAATTTTTCAGATCCTAAATATATCATAGAAGATACTATATTTTTATAATGAGAAAAAATAGTATTACTATCCATTGATATCGCTTTGAAAAAGGAAGCAGTCAAGTGATTATTTCTTATAATGGCATCAATAATATCTAATAGACACTCCTCTTGTTCTATACAATCTTTATTATGTAAATCGATATATTGATTTATTAACTCACTACACAATTCATTATTTTGTAAACAATAATATAATTTTTCTACATCTATTTTTTCTATGTTATTAGAATCAATCAGTTGAAGTTTTAAATCTATAATATTACATATATCTATGGTAGAAAATGCGTATTGTTGATTTATCTTTTTATCAAATAATTTGTAAAGATAAAATAATTGTTCTTGGTTCATCCTTCTAATTTGTTTTTTTAATTTTTGAACTCTTTTTTCCTTTGAAATCTGATCTAATAAATTTTTATCTAAATTTGGAATTTTATTTAACCAAATTTTTGTCAGTACATTACTTATCATTCCTTCACTCCTATACCCTTATTCTAACATTAACACTTATTGAAAACAAGAAAAAATAGAATTTCATTCTACAAAAAAACTTTATTTTCTTCTTCTTTTATGATATGATTATAGCTATCTAAAAGAGGTGGTATTATGGCTGTTGGACTAATTGCTGAGTATAATCCATTTCATAATGGGCATCTATATCAAATAAATAAAGTAAAGATGCGATTTCCAAAAGAAGAAATTATTTTAATATTAAGTGGAAACTTTACGCAACGAGGCGAAATCTCCATAATGAATAAGTGGAAAAAATGTGAGATTGCACTAAAAGCAGGAGTTGATTTAGTAATAGAACTACCCTTTATTTTTGCAACTCAATCAGCTGATCAATTTAGTTATGGAGCTGTTAGCTTATTAGAAAAATTAAAAGTTGATAAATTAGTTTTTGGAAGTGAATCGGATTGTTTAGAAGAATTGGAGATTATCGCTAAATGTCAAATAGACAATGAAGAATTTGAAAAATTAGTAAAAGTATATTCTAAATTTGGTAATAACTATCCTACCGCTATTTCAAATGCGATATATGATTTAACTGGTAAAAAGATTGATACGCCAAATGATTTATTAGGGGTCAGTTATATCAAAACAATCTTAAAAAATAATTACAAGATAAAACCATTCTGCATCAAAAGAACAACTAATTATCATGACAAAACAATTGGTAGCATTTCTAGTGCTACTGCTATAAGAAAGGCTTTAAGGGAAGGAAAAGATATTAAAGAAGCTATTCCTGAATATGTACTTTCTTATCTTAATCCATTACGTTTTATAGAAGATTATTTTGAAATATTAAAATACAAGATTATAACAGATAGTGATTTATCTATCTATCAAACAGTTGATGAAGGTATTGAAAACAAATTGAAAAAAGAGATTATTTCCTGTTATACCTATGAAGATCTTGTCTATAAAATTAAATCAAAAAGATATACTTATAACAAAATTTCTAGAATGTTACTGCATATTTTGGTAGGATTGAAAAAAGGTTTTATAGAAAAAAATAATGACATTCCTTATATTAGAATACTAGGTTTTAATAAAGAAGGAAAAAAATATCTTAATAGAATCAAAAAAGAGATTGATATTAAAGTATTAAGTAAATTTGAAAGAGACTGTTCAGAAGTATTAGATTTTGAGTTATATACAACTAGCATATATGATTTAATAAATAGTGAAAACTTAACAGAGGAAGAATATAAAAATCATTTGGGAGGCATAAAAAATGAAAAGAATGAAAAATAGAGGACAATTAATTGTAATATCTGGTCCTAGTGGATGTGGAAAAGGAAGTGTAATTGAAAAAGTATTAGAAAGTACCAACTTACATTTATGGTTATCCATTTCAACAACATCTAGACAAGTAAGAAACAATGATATTCCTGGAAAAACATACAATTTTGTTTCAAAAGAAAATTTTGAAAAAATGATAAAGGAAGATTATTTTTTAGAATATGCTGAATACTCTGGAAATTACTATGGTACTCCTAAAAGTACTATTGAGGAAAAATTAGAAAATGGAATTGATGTAATATTAGAAATTGAAATTCAAGGAGCATTAAAAATCAAAGAAATTAGAAAAGATGCTTTATTTATATTCATCTTACCACCAAGTATGAGGGAATTAAAAAGAAGATTAGAAGGAAGAAATACTGAGTCAAAAGAAAAGATACTAAAAAGATTTAAAACTGCATACCGAGAAATTAATGAAGTCGCAAAATATAACTATGTTGTCATTAATGATGAAATGGAAGAAGCTTCTAAAAAAATCAATTCCATTATTGAAGCAGAAAAATGTCGTGTTGATAGAATTGAGGAGATTTATCTTAATTCATTAGAAGAAGAAATACACGAAATACTGTTAGAAGATAATGAAACAATATAAAATAATAACTAAAAAATGGAGAATTTTCTCCATTTTTTTAGTCAATCACTTCAATTTTCATTAAGTTTGTAGTTCTTTTCTTATCCGTGTTAGGAAATCCTCCAGTAAGAATTAACTTATCATCTCTATTTAATTCAATAAATTCTTTTGCACATTCCACACTACGCTCTAACACCTCGTCTGTTGAATTACAAACTTCTAATTTTTTTGAATATACTCCCCAGTTAAGAGCAAGTCTTCTACCAGTCTTTTCATCAGGACATAAAGCTAAAATTGGCGCTTTTGGTTTTAAATTACTAATAATAGCTGCTGTTCTACCA
Source organism: uncultured Mycoplasmatota bacterium (assembly GCA_947643295.1). The sequence goes on along the minus strand of CANRVM010000001.1, from coordinate 24,941 downwards.
CTAATAGTTGCCGCACAAATTAATTTAGCATCTAATTTATTACAACTATCTACAACATCTTCTGCAATAGCACATTGAATAATATCTGCGGACATTTTATCTGAAATATAATTGAATGAAGTATAACGTTCTGCTACTTCACAGATATCAGCCATTGCTTGAACGGTTTCCACTGGATGCTTTCCAATTGTTGTTTCTCCACTTAACATCACAGCATCTGTACCATCTAATACAGCATTAGCAATATCTGATGTTTCGGCTCTTTTTGGTCTAGCGTTTTCCATCATTGTTTCAAGCATTTCTGTTGCAGTAATAACCACTTTTCCCATCTCACGACATATTTGAATCATAAGTTTTTGAGCATGAGGTACTTCCTCAGATGGAATTTCAGTACCTAAATCACCACGACCTATCATAACACCATCTGCTTCTGTTAGAATATCTCTTAAATTATCAATGCCTAATTGATTTTCAATTTTACAAATAATCTGTAAATCTTCACGATGATGTTGCTTTAATAGTTCTTTAATTTCTAATACATTCTCTTTCGTAGATACGAACGAAATAGCAAGATATTCGCCACCATGTTCACAAGCGTATTTAATATCTGCTCGATCTAAATCACTAACATAAGGAATATCTAGAGCTTTTCCAAGTACACTCATACTCTTACGATTACCAAGAGTTCCTCCGTTAATAATTCTACAAGAAACACTTCCTTCTTCAGAATCAGTGTCAACAACCTCCGAAGACATTTTTCCATTTTCAAATGTTACAATATCTCCTACCTCAATAGAGTCAAGAGCATTAGGATGATTAACTGTAATTCTTTCTTGATTACCAATCACATCTTCCTTTACTAGTTTAATAATATTTCCAGGAATTAATTCAATAGAATCCCCTTCTAATACTCCACTACGGAATTCTGGTCCTTTTGTATCCCATAAAATAGCAACATTAATTCCTGTTCTTTTTCTAACTTCACGAACAGAAGCTGCCACTAATTCTCTTTCTTCTATTGTTGCATGTGTAAAGTTAACTCTTGCAACGTTCATTCCTGCTAATGCCATTTTTTCCATCGTATCGGCATCATTACTAGCAGGTCCAATTGTACAAACAATTTTTGTTTTTTTCATTTACTTCTCCTCCTTTAACCATACGTTGTTAATATATCATAAATGGTATAAAAACACAAACATTTTATGCTATTTTTGACACGTTGGACAGTAATAAGTGGAACGTCCATTTATTTTTATCACTTGAATTTGAGTCTTACATTTTGGACATAGCCCATCTTTTTTTCCATGTACTAACAATTCTTGCTGAAAAAGTCCATGTACTCCCTCACTAGAAGTAAAACTTTTTATCGTAGTTCCACCAAACTCTATCGCACGATTTAGCACTTCTCTTGTATTTTTAATAATAGCTAAACATTCTTTTTCAGTAATTGTGTTGGACTTTCTATTTGGATTTATTTTACTCAAATATAAAATTTCATCATCGTAGATATTGCCAATGCCTGCGATAATAGATTGATCTAGTAAACTTGTTTTGATTGGAATACTTTTTTTCTTTAACTTATCTTGCAAATAGGAACTAGTTAATTTGTTATCGTTATACTCATAACCAATTTCCTTTAATGGCGAAATTGTTAAATAATTATATTTATCTAATAAATGCATCTTACCGAATTTTCTAACATCATGAAATCGCATCTCTTTATTATCATCAAAAGTAAAAATGACATGTTCATGTTTATTAATAGAATCACCTTTTGTACGGAAGAAAAACTTACCTTCCATTCTTAAATGAATTAATAAAATATTTTTTGTTAGATGAATAACTATCCACTTACCTCTAGTAGTAATATCCTCTATTTTTTGATTTATTATTTTTTTCTTAAAATCCTTTGGTGTTGGATTTTCTATTATATTGTTCCATAAGATTTCAACATCTATAATCTTTTTACCTATTATTTCTTTTTTTAATGATTTAACAACAGTTAACACCTCTGGTTTTTCTGGCATAATACGACCTCTTTTCTAATTATTTTGCTTCATACCAATTTTTACCATATTCTATTTCGACTTTTAAAGGAACACTTAACTGATAGGTGTTTTCCATCATGTTTTTTACTATTTTCTTTACTTCTTCTAATTCCTCTTCCACCACATTAAATACTAATTCATCATGTACTTGAATTAACATTTTACTTTTTAAACCTCTTTTTTTGAACTCATCATATATTTCTACCATAGCTTTTTTCAAAATATCGGAAGCACTTCCTTGAATTGGAGTATTTAAGGCTATACGTTCTCCTCCACTCCTTATCATATAATTTTTACTTTGCAATTCCTCTATTATTCTTTTTCGATTCATTAATGTTGTTACATAACCATTCCTATAAGCGTCTTCTTTTTCTTTATTCATATATTCTTGAATACCTGGGTAGGTAGTTAAATAATTATCAATAAACTCCTTTGCCGTTTTAATATCAATTCCTAAATCTTCTGAAAGACCAAAACTGCTGATTCCATATAATATCCCAAAGTTGACAGCTTTTGCAGTTCTTCTCATATCTTTTGTCACTTCTCCTATAGGAACACAAAAAATATCAGAAGCTGTTTTTGTATGTATATCTATACCTTCATTAAAAGCTTCTATTAAGTTATCTGCATTTGATAAGGCAGCAAAAATACGAAGTTCTACCTGTGAATAATCACTAGACAAAAGATAAGAATTCCTATCTGCAATGAAAGCAGAACGAATTAATTTAGAGTATTCCTGTGTTGCTGGAATATTTTGTAAATTAGGGTTAATGCTAGATAGTCTACCTGTCCTCGTTAAAGTCTGAGTAAATATGGTATGAATTCTATCATCCTCTCTGATTTCATTAATAAGACCAACAGCATAATTACTATATAACTTTGTTAAAGTACGATGTTCTAGTACCTTAGAAATAATAGGATGAGAATCAATTACTTTATCTAGAATATCTTTACTAGTGGAATAACTTTTTCCTTCTTTCAATTTTTTTGGATATGGAATACTAAGTTTCCTAAATAGAATATCACCTAATTGTCTTGGTGAATTAACATTAAATTCTTCACCTGCATCATGATAAATATCTTTTATTAATTGTTCTATTTTATTTTTTAATTCTTCAGCAACATGTTCTAAATAACATTTATCAACTAATACACCTGTTATTTCCATATCTGCCAAAACTCTAGAAAGTGGCATCTCGATATCTTCAAATAGAGATAACTCATTATCTTCTTTTAATCTACTAGAAAGATTATCTTTTATTTCATAAATAAACTTTGCTTTTTCTATTGCTTGTTTCTTTGTCGTTTCTAAAGAAACATCCTTTCTTTTTTTCTCACTGCCATATGTATCTTCAAATAAATCAATTGAATACCCTAAAGAATTTGCCAAATACCCAATATCATCATTTACGTTTTCATTTAATAAATAAGCAGCAATCATAACATCAAAACAAGTATTCTTTTCTTTTATATGAAGAGAATTTAAAACCACAATGTTTTTTTTCAAATCATATGTATACTTATTATATATAGAAGAAAAGATTCTTCCATACTCTTCTATTTTTTCTTTTTCTATATAATATCCATACTCCCCATCGTAAATACCAATCCCTAAGATATTTGCTTTACTATAGATAAACCCATCCATCTCAATATAATAAGCAAATTCTTTTTTATTAGAAAATTCAGAAATATCTCTTTCTTTTGTCTCAAGTCTTAATACTGTACCTATTTCTTGTTGTTCCTCTTTTATTTCCCCTACTTTTCGAAGAAGAGATTTAAACTCCAGTTCTTTTAAGATATCAATATACTCTTTTTGATTTATGCCACTATATTTTAAGTCTTCTAAAGTAAAATTAAGAGGAACATCTCGATAGATTGTAGCTAAATCATAGCTCATATAAGCATTTTCTCTATCTTTTAACAATTTTTCTTTTGTCTTATTAGTAACTTCATCGATATGTGCATAAAGATTATCCAAAGTTTGATATTTACTAAGCAAATTTATAGCAGTTTTTTCTCCAATTCCTTTTACTCCAGGAATATTATCACTACTATCTCCCATCAATGCTTTTAAATCAACCATTCCTTTTGGTTCTACTTGATAGGTATTCTTAAATACCTCTTTATCCATACGTATAAAACCAGTCATTTTTAATAGTTTTACATCTACTTCATCACTAATTAGCTGCAATAAGTCTTTGTCACTACTAATAATAGTAGCAATGAATTCATTCTCTAAATCTACAATTTTAGCAACTGTACCAATAATATCATCTGCTTCATATTGATCAATCTCAAAATGCTTAATTCCCATTGCATCCAACACTTCTTTTGCTTTTGGAAATTGCAGCTTTAACTCTTCTGGTATCGTAGCACGTCCTGCTTTGTAAGTATCATATTTATCATGTCGAAACGTTTTTCCTTTATCGAAGGCTACCAAGATATATTTTGGTTCTTCCTCTTTTATAATTTTTGATATCATATTAATAAAACCATACAAAGCATTCGTTGGAAAACCTTTGGAGTTTCTCATAACTGTTCCCGAATATGCCGTTGCATAATAACTTCTAAATAATAAATTGTTTCCATCTACTAAAATAACCTTTTTCATACTTCTCACCTATTTCATTATACCATAAATTAAACTTATTATCCTTTTAATTTTATAGATAATGAGGAATTTGAGTTTCGGAACTGATTATTAGAATCAATTTCTTGAATTCTACTACTTACAAGTAAAGTGCAAGCAATAGCAAATAAATAGATGATAGAGATACAAATACCCCCTTTAATTATTTTAATCATTTCGCATTACTCCTTTCTTATGCTAAATTTATTATATATCATACAACTGTTCGTGTCAATATGTATTTTAAACATTTGTTTGACTTTCTAATAAATTAATGATACGATAAAAACATAAGGAGGTAAAGCATGGAAAAGCTTACAGAAAGACAAGCATTTATACTAGAAGTTTTAAAAAAATTGCTTGCAAGAAATGGATACCCACCTACTGTTAGAGAAATTGGAGAACTTGCAGAATTAAATTCTCCTGCAACCATTCATTTTCATTTAAAAAAGCTAGAAGAAAAAGGATATATAAGAAAAGGAAGTAGTAAAAATAGAACAATAGAATTACTAGTCCCAAATGAATTCATAGAAAAAGATGAGGATGTAATATCCGTTCCATTACTTGGGAAAGTGACAGCAGGTACACCAATTGAGGCGATTGAAACACCAGATGAATATTTTAATTTACCATCCAATTTGGTTACTAGTAAAAAGGAAATATTTACTTTAAAAGTCAGTGGCGAAAGTATGATTAATGTTGGAATTTATGATAATGATATACTAATTGTAGAAAGACAAAATACAGCCAAAAATGGAGATACCGTGGTTGCTATGACAGATAACAATGAAGCAACGGTTAAAACTTTTTATAAGGAGAATGGATACTTTCGACTACAACCTGAAAATGATACGATGGATCCTATTATATTAGATAACGTCACCATACTTGGGAAAGTAGTTGGCTTATATCGTAAATTTTAAAAATAAAAACTGCCAAATTAATTTTTGGTAGTTTTTGTATATTTAGTAATAAATTGTTCTCTATATGCTAGGACTCTATCTTCTTTAATTGCTTCTCTTAGTTCTTCTGTTAACCTAATTAAAAATCGAATATTGTGAATAGAAAGTAAGGTACCCCCTAAAGATTCTTTTGTAGAAATAAGATGTCTTATATAGCTCTTTGCATAATTCTTACAAGTATAGCAATCACATTCTTTATCTACAGGAGTAAAGTCTTCTATATATTTTGCATTATTCAAATTAATTTTACCAGTATGAGTAAATGCCTGCCCATGACGAGCAATTCTAGTTGGTAAAACACAATCAAAAATATCGACACCTCTAATGACACCCTCAATAATATCAATAGGATCTCCTATTCCCATTAAATATCTTACTTTATCATCAGGTAGATATGGTATTGAATAGTCAATCGCCTTATACATATCTTCTTTTGACTCGCCATCGTTTGCCACTCCACCAATGCTATAGCCATCAAAATCAAGTTTTACTGTTTCCATAGCAGAAAATTTTCTCAAATCTTGGTATGCTCCTCCTTGAACAATTCCAAAGATTGATTGATTCTCATTTTTGTGAACTGCTTTTCCTCTTTTTGCCCACCGAAGTGTTCTTTCTACACTATTTTTTAGGTATTCATGTGAGGCCGATGCAGGAGGACACTCATCAAACATCATAGCAATATCACTATCCAATTTATTTTGAATTTCAATTGATTTTTCTGGTGTTAAAAATAAATTCTTACCATCTATGTGGCTTTTAAAGTGTACTCCTTCTTCTGTTATATCTTTAGCCTTGTTTTTTGCAAGTGAAAAAACTTGAAAACCTCCACTATCTGTTAATATTGGACCATTATAATTCATAAACTTATGAAGCCCTCCAGATTTCGCAACAACATCCTCCCCTGGCCTTAACCATAAATGATAGGTATTTGAAAGAATAATACCTGCTCCACAATCCTTCACCTGTTCTGGCGTAAGACCTTTTACCGTTGCCCTTGTCCCCACTGGCATGAACATAGGTGTCTCAACCGTTCCATAATTTGTCTCTATTTTTCCTAATCTAGCTTTTGTTTTAGAATCACATTTTTCTAAATGATATTTTATCTTCATACTTCTATACCTCCCATCATCTTTTTCTATTATAACATGCATCTATTCCTAAATCCTTCTTTTTAAAACAAAAGTTTTATCTTCTTTTCTTTCTTCTGTAAAACCAGCCTTATAAACTATTTTATTTGTCACCTTATCCGTCAAATGATAATCAATTAGTCTTCTATGTTCCTCGTCTTCTTTGTCTATCTTGATAGTGATATTATTTTTTTCAAATCCAAAAAATAATTGATTTTCTAAAAATAAATAAAGTTGAATTCTTTCAAACGGTCCCTGAACACAACCTAAATTAATTAAATAATCATTAGCAAATTTCATTCTAGCTACAAAAAGTCGTCCTAAATCTCTCCTATCCATATCAAAATATTCACTAACCGCATTACGGTCCGTCATCTCTTTATGAAGAAGAGAAAAGAAATTATTTAAAGGAATATGATTGGGATAGATATTTAAGTTATAATCAATTTCCTCTAGATAACTAGGAGATAGTTTTATTAAGTTTGGATAGTTTCTATTTAGGGTTTTATAATGAGGAATCACACCAAATTCAGTTGGCTTTAATCCATATTGATTATGAAATAAATCACCTAATGGATCAAGATAAAATAAGCCATAGTCCCCTTCTACTATAACAACAAATAGTGGAACTTTCGCACTATTGGCTACCGTCTTCCAAGCTTTTATTCCAAAACTTTCAAAAAGAGAAACATAAAAATCTGCTAGTGTGCTACAAACAATATGTCTTCCATTCTTGATAAAACCTTTTTTATATTGTTCCTGCTTTTCTTCATCCGAAGCTAAAAAATATCCTAAATCTCTTTCAAAAAATGGTGCTAATTTAACATAAAAATAACGAATCATATCATCTTTTGACCAAGATTTATCTACCTTATAAATAATTTCTAACATTTCTTCTGTTAACATATACTGCCTCCTATAAACTGATAAAAAGATATATAAACACCAGTTATATAGTACACTTATTTAAAAAAAAGTCAAATAAATACGAAATCAATTACAAGAATTTATAGGAAAGTTATTCTAAATAATAGATATCAAAATAACGTTCTGTTTTGATATATTTTGTATTGTTTATAATATAATTAGCTATCTTCAAATCAAATTGATTATCAAAATCTGCATTATAATCATGTTTATCTAAAATCACATAACGATGATGCATTTTTTTAATACTCTCTATCATTTTCCCACTACCATATTTATCGTATTTGAGTGTTGGTAAAAGCAATAGTAAAATACCTACTAATAATAAATAACTTTTCTTTCCATATAAAGAATATAAAAGATAAAACATGATGGTAACAAGTAAACTCTATTCTAAAATGAACATGATATAATTATTAAAAAATAACAATCCAACGGACATAAGAAAAGCATAAAGTGGAGTTGAGATAGTATTAAAATTCAAAACAGAACGTAACAATAAAGATTTTATATATACCTTTTCCCTCATATTTTCTCTCCCAATTATATAATAGCTTTTTTTGATACTTACATAGCAAAAATCAAGAGTAATCATGAACTTTCTTGGTTCACTCTTGATTTTATACTTTTTAAGTAATTACTGGTACCTAGTCTTATCCTAGTTCCTTTTTTAAGATTCTAATATATTACAAGTATATCCAATACTTTCATAATAGGATTGTTGATCACTTATTTTATCTTGAAAATAATTCACTAATTTCATATCGTCTGCATTATCGGTAATACTTTTTTTATTAATAAGAATATTTATTTTCGATTCAGATTCTTGAATATTAATATTATTTAATGATTTAAAATAAGCTAGTGCCTCGCTTACTGTTTTAAAAGCACTACTTTCGCTATTTTCAGGAGACTCTACATCTGGAGCGATTGGTGTCTGCTCTACTCCATTATTACTTCCTTCTATAGGTGGATTTGTTACTTCTGGTATAGTATTAGGAGTATCACTCGGAATTTCAGTAGTCCCTCCTTGATTTTCATTATTTGTATTCTCTTTCTTGTCTTCTGGTAATTCTTCTATTTTTTTGTAAAGAATTCTATTCGTAGATATCTTTCCATTTATATATTTTGCTGTTGTCGTCTCTTCATATTGTTCTTCTAAAAATGGTTTACTACATTTTAAAACAGCAATACTATTTTTCTCTTCTTTTTGATTTGTGATTTCTTCCCTTGGAATTAATTTTCGGAGCGTTGGAGGAAACACAATTACTGTTAGTAATAATAACATACACAATACTACTAAAATTGGACTTTTTTCTTTTTTCATATGCCAAACTCCTAAAATAATTCTTCTATTCCATTGTTAATATCTTCAGTTTCTTCTTTTTTTTCTACTATATTAGGAGGAGGTAAAACAATCCTATCATTTTCTAATTCTGGTTCTTTTTGTTTTGTTTGATTTTCTTCAATAGAATTGTTTAGTGCCTCATTTTTTGTGTCTTTTACTGGTGTTTCTTCAAATTTTTGTCTTCTTCTAAATTCCTCTTTTTCTTCCTTTGTTACTATTGGAATTTTTAATACTTGTCCTATATTTAGTACATTACTTGCTAAATTATTCAGCAATTCTATTTCATCCTCAGTTGTGTAATAATTACTTGCTATTTGATATAAAGTATCTCCCTTTTTTACTTTATATGTAATATAGTCTAAATCTTTGTTTTTACTTAATACCACTTTAATGAATTTAACGATATACAGAATTAAAAAAGCAAGTGGAAATAATGGTAATGCCATTACAATATAATAAAATGTTTTATTATTATCCACCAAATGATAAACTACCATAGAATTTGTTATTGATATGGAAAACCCAATTGTAATAGCAAGCAAACCACCTATTATTACATTAGCTAGTAAGCAAGTCCAAAAGTTAGTAACATAATTATATCTTTTAATATCTTTTTCCTTGATAGATCCTGAATAAATAAAAATAGCAATTCCCATTATTACTACGATAATTAAAACAGGAATAAAAACATATTTCACTAAAGCTAGAAAAAGAGATAAATCAAATCTCATTGTTACATTTTTCATCTATTATCACCTAGTATAAATATAACATAGTTTTCTGTATTTTTCAATCACTTTATCGAAAAGAAAACAAAGGTTTACTTTTCCTTTGTTATAATTTTAGATGGTAATAAAATCACCTTTGCTCTATTATTAAATTTCATATTAGAGAGAATTTTGTCTAGCGTTTTCTTACTCATCTTTCGTATTAAATCCACTTTATTTGGAATTAACTTCTTATATCGTATCATATCATCAAAAACATTACTAACTGTGGTATCTACAAAATCTATCATTTTCACTTCATTAGCAATCCACACTTTTTTCATTCTTTCTAAATCCTCTTCTTCAATCTTTATATGATTAAGTTCTTTTTGTACTTCTTCGATTAATAAATCTGGGTCTTCTGTTTCCGCATATATTAATAGACTGCTATAATTCTTGGTAGAGTCCCATTCGTAATAAAAACTAGACATTAAGTGTTTATTTCTAACTCTTTCTCTAAATAAAGAAGATGTTCCAAATAGTAAAGTAGCAATCATAGAAAGATATAAATCTAGTTCTAGCTCATCTTTTATATCGAAATTCTCTTTTAATAATTTATAACCTAAGCCGATTTTAGGAACCTTAATATTAATAGATAACTCCTCACAGTCTTTATGAACATTCTTTGGCTCTTTCACCTCTTTTACTCTTACCTCATCGATTCGATTTTCCTTTTCTCCCAAAGTCTCACTAATGATATCCATGGCATCCTTCTTATTAAAATTACCCGCAATAATAATAAACATATTATTTGGATTGTAAAAAGTGTTATAACAAGTATATAAATCTTCTTTCGTAATTTGATCAATATCACTAGTAGTTCCAGCAATGTCAATTCGATGTGGATCTATTTGATAAAGATTTTCTCTTAATTTATTTTCTAAAAATGCCTCTGGAATGTCATCATACATCTTAATTTCTTCTTTAATAATTCCCTTTTCTTTCTCTACATTTTCATCCGTAAAGTAAGGTTCATTCACAAAATTAATTAGATATTTTAAATTCTTTTTAAACTCCTTGGTACCATAACAGATATAGCGAGTACTAGTAAAGGTAGTAGAAGCATTCCCTCCTGTTCCACTTTCTGAGAAGAAGGAAAAAGGATCCACTCCATCTTCTTGTTCAAACATTTTATGTTCCAAAAAATGAGCAATACCATTAGGAACAGTAATAAATTTTTTAGATCCTACGGGAACAAAGCAATTCATGTCACTACCATATCTGGTAGCATAAGCCATAAAATAATTTTTTTTATCCTCATAGGGAATGAAAATAACTTCTAGTCCATTACTTAGTTTTTCTGTAAAACATGTTTTATCTAATCCTTTTAATTCTACTGTTTTCACTCTTTCACTCCCTCCAAACAATATACCGTATCCAATTTAATTTTTTTAGCGACTTTCACAATATCACTACTAGTTACTTCCATCATTTTTTCGACTCTTGTTTCAATATCATCTAAACCAACAAGATCCATCATATAATAACTTTCTATAATACTAGATTGACTTTCTAAAATACTATCCATTGCCGTTTGAAAATATTCTTTTGCAATCGTTAAATCCTTATCACTAAATTTTCCTTTTTTCATTAAGTTCATTTGACTTTGGATTAATGAAACTGTCTTCTTAATATTTTTCTTATCAATTCCTGCTCGTATTACTAACATGTTATCTAACTTATTAGGTACTGAGTTTATGGTATAACACAAGGAGTGTTTCTCTCTGACTTCTCGAAATAATTTAGAATCTGGACCAGCACCCAAGATAACATTGTATAGTGTTAGTGGATAGTCCCTCTCATATTTTGTCAAGTTACATAATCTTGCTCCAATCGCTAGTTTGGATTGATTGTTTACTTCTTGCTCAATCACTGTCCTTATATGTTTTCTTGGCTTTTTTTCTTCTAAATAATATCCTAATTTTTGTTTTTTAAACGTTTTGGTTCGGAAAATACTTTTTATCATTTCTTCTGTTTCATGAAAATCAATATCGCCAATTACAAAAATATCCATCAAATCCTTATTCATCATATTTTTATAATACTGATATAAATTTTTACTATCAACAGCATCTAAATCTTCTATATAGCCTGCCATTCTGCAAGATAATGGTCCTTCCTCTTCCATATTTTCATAAAGACGAAGTAAGCTATAATAACTGGCATCTTCTTTCAAACTCTCTAAAGAAGTTTTGGCATTTCTTTTTACAATTTCTAATTGTTCTTCGTTAAAGTGTTCACCTTCAACATTAGGGTCATAAACAATATCATATAAAAAATCTAATGCACTTTTAAAATTACCTTCTTCTGTATATTTATCATGAAGAACAGTTAAAAGAATATCGGTATTAATATAATTACCAATTCTAGAATTGCTACTCGAAATTGTTGCAGCATATAAATCTTGTCCTTTAATAATTAAATCTCTTTTTGTTTGATATTTTTTAGTTGATAATGTTAATAAACTACATAAAACATTACGCAACGTAATCTCACTCTTTACAATTGGGCTTCGAAAAGATACCTTTATTTTTATAGTTTTAAAATTAGTTGTTTTAATTAAATGTAGTTTATAAGCTCCTAAATCTTTTTTTACATATTTCATAATCCACCTCTTTTTTATTATGTTTACTTTTTCTTATTTAATACTTTAATATAATGGCATCTAATGCAATTTTTATCATATCATTTAAACTATTTTGACGTTTTTCACTGCTAACTGCTAGTTCATTTTTTCCAATAATATCAACAATACTCATTAACGCAGATGCTTTTTTTTCTAATTTTTTTGCAATATAGAAAAGCCCAAATGCTTCCATTTCTAATCCCAAATAAGAAATATCATCTGGATAATTTTTAATGTATTTTGAAAAATCAATATAAGGATCAAAAATATCACTAGTAATAATAGGACCAATTACTAAATCAATATTATTATTTTTTGCTGATTCTATTATTTTTTCATTTAATTCATTACTTGACTCTATACAAGTAATAGTATCATTATCAAATGCTTTTGGAAATGTAGACAAACTATAAGATTTGCTAGCTAAAACAACATCTAATACCTTTCTATCTTTATTAGCAGAACCACAAGTTCCAATTCTAATAATTTCCTCAACATCATAAAAGTGATATAATTCATAGGCATAAATACCTACACTAGGAATTCCCATACCAGATGGAAATATAGTGATTTTCTCTCCTCTATAAAAACCTGTATATGCTGTCATATTTCGAATATTATTTACAATTTTGACATCTTCTAAAAAATGATCAGCAATATATTTTGCACGAAGTGGATCTCCTGGCATTAATACTTTACTAGCAATATCGCCTTTTGATGCTTCAATGTGCGTTGTCGACATAGTACTACCTTCTTTCATATTTATTATAACAAAATTATTCTATTTATCCAAGTAATTTTAAAAAAAGAAAGAAGTCAAAATCATGGCTTCCTTTTACTCTTCACTATGATCTAATTGAATTAAAACTTCTCTTGGTTTAGAACCGTTCGCTGGTCCTATAATCCCACGTTCTTCTAATAAATCAATAATTCTTGCAGCCCTATTATAACCAAGCTTAAATCTTCTTTGAAGAAGAGAGGCACTTGCTTTTTGACTGCTAACAACAAACTCTACAATTTCGTTATATAATGGATCATCCTTATCTTCCACTACACCACCATCATTAGAGGAAGCTACATTTTCGGATACCTCTTCTGTTTCTAGTTTCATCATATCATCATCATATTGTACTTCTTGCTGTTCACTAACATAATTAATAATTCTACCAATTTCCTCATCTGTAATAAAGGAACCTTGAATTCGAAGTGGAGAATTCATTCCTATTGGTAAAAATAGCATATCCCCTTTTCCTAATAATTGTTCTGCACCAGTTTGATCTAGTATGGTTCTAGAATCAATTCCAGAACCCACCGAGAAAGCAATACGTGATGGAATATTTGCCTTAATTAATCCTGTAATGACTTCTGTAGATGGTCTTTGTGTAGCAACAATCAAATGCATTCCAGCAGCACGAGCTTTTTGTGTAATTCTTAATATAGAATCTTCAACATCTTTGGCCGCTACCATCATTAAATCAGCAAGCTCATCGATAATAATCACAATATATGGCATTTTTTCTATTTTTAGTTCTTCATCACTTATTTTAGCATTTTCTTTTTCTACATAAGCATTATATCCTTCTATATTTTTCGTTTTTGATTCACTAAATACGGAATATCTTCGTTCCATCTCATCCACCATTTTTTTAAGAGCAATTGCTGCTTGTTTTGGATCCGTGACAACAGGTCTTAACAAGTGAGGAATTCCATTATAAACAGATAATTCAACAACCTTAGGATCCACCATAATAAGTTTTACTTCATCTGGTTTTGCACGCATCAAAATAGAACATATAATACCATTAACACAGACTGATTTACCAGAACCAGTAGTACCAGCAATTAATAAGTGAGGCATTTTATTAACTTCACAAACTCCAATATCCCCCATAATACTTTTACCAAGTGGTACCATTAATTTTTTATCCATAGCGCCTTGCATTTTTCTACTATTAATGATTTCATAGAAACTAACGGGAGTTGGAGTATCATTCGCAAATTCAATACCTACTGTATTCTTACCTGGAATAGGAGCTTCAATTCGAACATCTTTCTTGGCAAGAGCTAACGATATTTCACGATTGATACTTGTTATTTTATTTACTCTAGTACCACTAGCAATCTCTAATTCATATTGAACAACCGAAGGACCAATGTGAACCTCTACTACTTTACCAATTATTTTAAAATCTTTTAACACATTTTCTAAAACAGTTATATTTTTCTCAATAATACTTTGATCTGTTCCCTTTGCTTTCTTTTTAGGTTTATCTAATAAATTAATACTAGGTAATTTATATTCTTTATTAGCTACTACTCTAGTAGGTTTTACTTTTTCTTTATCAGTAGTATCTGTGCCAACTAATTCTTCTTTATCCTCTTCCTTTGTTTCTACCTTAGTAAGTTCATCAATACTTGATATTTTAATACGTTTTTCTTCTTTTACTGGTTCTTCTTCATTACCATCATTAATAATAACACCTTTTGTACTAACTTCTTCTTTTTTCTTCTCCTCTTTTTCCTTCTTTTCTCTTGGTTCTCTATTTTTTACTTTTTCCTTCATAATATCCACTAAAGCAAATCCAGCGAATAAGAAAAATCCTAAACCAAGAAGAGTCCATGCTACTATCTGCATTCCGATATAGGAAAATAATTTACTAAAAATAATAGCAAATACTCCTCCAATAATACCTCCTCCAACCGCAAACATATCAGACAAAGTTCCAGTTGACATAACACTATGAAAAGCAGTTACTAACTGATTAATCGTTTCTTTAAAGATTAGCATCATATTTCCATTGTTACTAGCAACAAATTCTCGGTGCATTAAAATTAAAAAACCTAAAGTAAAAATGTAAATGCCAACTAATTTAGTCGTAAAAAAATCTGGATATTTTCTTTCAATTACTAAATATCCTCCTATGATTAAAAGAGATAACAAGAAAATCATAGAAATAGATCCAAATAGAAAGACAGCAAACGAAGTGATAAATCTTCCTACTGGTCCATATTTTCCCATTCCTAAAATAGCACAAAGTATTAGTAATACTCCATACAATTCTTCCATATGATCAAAACTTTTTTTGACTTCTTTTTTCTTTTTCTTCTTTGCCATATTGATACTCCTCACTAAACTTCTTATTTTATATGATAAAATTTCTTTCAATTAATAATATTTAGATAACTATTCTTTTTCATGTAAATTTAAAAAACAGACTACTAATTCTTGAAAACTATCAAATTCCTTTAAATGATCTAGTGTTCCATTTGTCATGATAACATATTTCTTTGTAGCTTTTATATAACCTATATAATCTAAACTTGACTTTCCTAGAAGCAAATAATCATCTATATCTGTTCTTTCCTGAAAATTAGTGTTTATAGTAATAAAATCTAAAGAAGCATATCTTGGGAAATTTTTTTCGATATCTTCATTAAAACAACAAAAAACACTATGACCATCATAGGAAAATCCATTTATTTCGTGAAGAAAGTCCTCATATCCTAGTGGTAGAAAACACCCAAAGTGTTCCTTGCAATAATTGGATACCTCTTGCGTAACAATAGAAGAAAGACCTAATGGTTGGACTCTGTTTTCACAGTATGACATCATTTTGTTCAACAATTCTTTTTTCATTTTCTCCCTCCAAAAAACATAAATTCATTTCTATATTCTTCCTAAATAATAGTCTATAAAAATTATATCAACTTTTATATTTTAAGACAAGAAAAGAGAACCATTTGACATCTTAATTGACGAAATAATTCTCTATAGTACTTCCACCTTTTGATCTAATTTTACACTTACTAGTTTTGACACCCCAGACTCTTGCATCGTAATACCATATAAAGTATCAGCAAATTCCATGGTTTTTTTCTTATGAGTAATAATTAAAAATTGTGTCTTATCTCGATAATTATTTAAGTATTTTCCAAAAGAATCGACATTAGCCTCATCTAGTGCTGCTTCTACTTCATCAAAAATGCAAAATGGTACCGTCTTTACATTTAAAATAGCAAACAATAAACTAATTGCTGTAAACGTTTTTTCTCCTCCAGATAATAAAGAAATCGTAGTTAATTTCTTACCAGGAGGACTGGCAACAATCTCAACACCAGTGGTTAGCATATCATTCGGATTTGTTAATTCTAAGGAAGCACTACCTCCTTTAAATAATTCTTTGAATACCGTTTTAAATTCTTCCTTGATTTTTTCGAAAGTGTTTTTAAATTCTTCAATCATGACAGCATCCATCTCATTCATAATATCAAGAAGTGTATTAGAAGCATTTAAAAGATCTTGCCTTTGTCCTGTTAAGAATTCATAGCGTTTATTTATTCGTTCAAACTCTTCAATTGAATCCAAATTAACCATTCCAATTCTTTTGATATTATTCTTATAAAGTTGTACCTCTCTGCGAGCTTGTTCCACTTCTTTTTCTAAAAAATATTCCGCTTTTGCTCGTTCATAAGTCATCGAATATTCTTCACTTAAAGTTTGAAGCATTGTGTCTAACTTCACTTCACATTTGGTAATCGAAATTGTCATATTTTGAGATTCTTTTTCTAAGTCTCTTAGCTTCAAATTCTTTAATTTATAATCCGCATTATTTTTCTCAATCGTATCTTTTAAAGATTCTACCTCTTTGGATAAGTTTTGAGAATCCAAAATCAACTTTTCCTTCTCTAAATTCTTTTCATTATATTTACTAATCAACTCTTCTTCTACTTTCGAAAAGTTATTATTTTGTATATTTCGATAAGAATCTATCTCTTTTTCAACTTGTTCTAACTTTTTTAATAACGCATTTAGATTATTCTCTTTTGTTGTTAACTTTTCATCTTCTAATACTTTATTTCTTACTATTTGTAAATACTCATTATTCACTTTTTCTATTTCCTGCGTAATATTTTCTATTTTTTCTTCAGTCCGTTTTAAATCACTCTGATTTTCTTTTATTTTTCTTTCTTGTTCCTTAAATGAGTGTTTGATAGAAATTAGACTTTTACTTTGATAAGAAGACCCTCCTGAGAGAGAACCTCCTACATGAACAACATCACCATCTAAGGTTACAATCTTGTACCTTTTTTTTATTTTTCTACTTAATCGATTGGCAGCTTGTAGATTCGTGGAAAGTAGAACACACCCCAATTGATTATAAATAACATTTTCATAACGTTTATCAAATGAGGCGATATCCGCAATCACCTCAAGAAAATCAGAATCTTCCTTGATGTTATTTAAGGTATCAGAATCAATATATCTTTTTTGAATCACAGATAGAGGAAAAAAAGTAGCTCTTCCAAGTTTATAATCTTTCAAATAGTGAACCGCTTCAACAGCAGATGCCTCATCCTCTGTAATAATAAAGTTTTTACAAGAAGAAATCGCAATCTCTAAGGCTTTTACATACTTCTCTTCTACCTCTATCACACTACCAATCGTTGCACAAATACCAGATAAATTCTTGGCAGATAATACTTGTTTTACACTATTTGGAACATTGCCAAAGGTATCCATCTCCATTTGTAAAGAATTCATAGTGTGTTCTATGCTAATTCTATCACGGTCCAGTTTCGAAAACTCTAATTGCTCCATATTTTTTTGTTCAGTTAGTTTTTTTATTTCTTCTTTTTTAATTTCTTGTTCTTCTTCTAATTTAGAAACAATTTTAAAACATTCCTTCTTCTCTACTTTTAATAATTCGGTATCTTTTTCTAAAGTACCCTTATTTTCTAATAACACTCTTAATTTTTCAGAATAATCATCCTTAGCAGAATTTTCATTTCTTTCCCTTAACAGATTCTTTTCTCCATTTAACTTCTCCACTTCTTCGGTTACTTCTAAAAGCCTTTTATTCATCTCGCCTAATTTTTTTTCATAATCCTCTAACCTTTGTTGTTCTAACAAAGTATGTGCATCATTTTTAGAAGAGCTAGAGGCTAGTTCTGTAATTTCTTCGTTTAAGTTTTTCTTTGTTTTTTCAAACATCTCTTTTTGATTATGGTACTCTTCAATATCATGTGCTAAAAGGGCAATTTCTAAGTCGGTTAATTTTTCTTTATTTTCTAAATATTCTTTTGCTTTTATGCTTTGTTCCCTTAAAGGTTCTAATTGATTTTCTAATTCGGTAATGATATCATTAACACGTTCTATATTGGTATGAGTATGATCTAATTTTTTTAAGGCTTCATTTTTTCTAGTTTTATATTTTAAAATACCTGCCGCCTCTTCAAAGATAATTCTTCTGTCCAGTGGAGAACTACTTAATATTCGGTCCACCTCCCCTTGTGAGATAATGTTAAACGATTCTTTTCCAACACCACTATCTAGTAACAAATTAATAATATCTTTTAGTCTACATCTTTCATTATTTAAGTAGTACTCATTTTCGCCACTTCGATAAACTTTTCTTTTGATTGAAATATCCGTATATGGAACATTTATATAATGATCACTATTATCAAAAATAAGTTCAATCGATGCCATATTTAAAGGTTTTCTACTTTTACTTCCAGAAAAGATTACATCCGACATAGCTCCATCTCCACGAAGAGATTTCACAGATTGTTCTCCCAAAACCCAACGAACAGCATCTACGATATTACTTTTTCCAGATCCATTAGGACCAACAATACATGTTATTTTATTATCTAGTCTTATATTTAATTTATCTGCGAAGGATTTAAAACCACTCGCCACAATCTCTTTTAAATACATCAAAATCACCCTATTCACGTTTCCCATTATACTATATATTTTTTAGGGTTTCAATAAGAGATTTACTAAAAAGCATCTTCAAAAATAGAGGTTTATAAAAACGAATCTTCCTTTTAAGTGAAAATTCGTTTCTTTCTATATTCCTTTTCTACTTGGTTCATTTCTTTTATCTTTTATTTTCTTTTGGCATTTTGATTATATCATAAATGAGTTATTTCTTAATTTTGCTATTACAATAGTTCAATAGCTTGATTTATCAACACAATAAATCTTTTTAAATACTCTTCTAATTCGTAATTACTAATCTTTATTGATTCCATTTTTCAATTAGTGTTATAAACTCTTTTTGTATCTCTTCCAGTCTTTCTTTTGTTTTAGCTTCAAATCGAGCAGTTAAATTAGGGCCTGTATTGGATGCTCTTACGAGTGCCCAGCTATCATCAAATAACACTTTTACTCCATCAATATCTAAAACATTATATTTCTTTTCTTTTGCATATTCTAAAACTTTTTCTACAACTCCAAATTTTATATCATCATTAGATTTGAATTTCAACTCTTCTGTTGCATAATATCGATTCATCCCCTCTAATAATTCATCTACTGTTTTATCAGTATTAGATAAAATCTCTAGCATTCGAAGCCCTGCATATAATCCACTATCAAAACCTAGCCAACGATCTCTAAAATAAACATGCCCAGATAATTCTCCACCAAATGGTAAATCATCATCTCTTACTTTTGCTTTTGTATAAGAGTTTCCTGTACGAGAACAAATGGAAGTTCCACCTAATTTTTCAATTTCATCACTTAGAGACTTTGAACATTTTACATCACATAAAAATTCTTTTTTAGATACTTTATTGATAATATCTCTAATCACAATAATCATAAAATAGTCTGTGGGAATAAAGGTTGCACTATTAGAAACCATTCCCATTCTGTCTCCATCTCCATCAAAAGATAATCCAATATCAGCTTGTTCTTCTATCACCTTTTTCTTTAATTGTTCTAGATTTTCCTCTACACATGGATCTGGGTGATGATTTGGAAAATTGCCATCGCTTGTGTCATTAATTGAAATAATATCAATAGGAAACATACTATATAATTCTTTCATAATAATACTAGAAGTCCCATTACCAGGATCTAATACTACTTTTACTCTTCTAGAACCAAAATGCAAATTACTTCTAAATAATTCTACATAGTCATCATGAATATCATATTCACATACATGTCCTTCTCCTTTTAGAAAATCGCCTTTTAGGATATATGCTAAAAAGTTCTGAATCTCTTGTCCTTTACAATTACCGGATTCATCAAAAGCAAATTTAAATCCATTATCATCTTTTGGATTATGGCTAGCAGTAACCATCACACCACTGTATATTTTTAATTTAAGACATGCATAATAATACATTGGTGTTGTACAAAGGCCTAAACTCATAATGTTAATACCTGTGCTTTTAATTCCTTCTATTAAAGCGTGATATAACAAATCACTAGATAATCTATTATCATGACCAACTACACATTCTACTTTTCCAATACTTCTAATATAACTACCAAAACCAAGGCCTATTGTATAAGCTGTATCCTCATCTATTTCACTTGGATAAACTCCTCTGATATCGTATCCTCTAAATATATTTTTATTGATATTTTCTTTATATTTCATTTTATACCTCCTACTAGAAAATAACTCATTATTTTTTTCTAATCTACTTAAAATTCTATCATAAATAATAAAACATGAAAACTATTAATTTTAAATTCATAGTAAGAAATATCCAACATTGAATAATTTCTCAAAAAATAAAAATCAATTGACAAAACCTTTCTATTATGATATAGTAAACGGCATTATACAAGCACAACTTTGGTATTAAAAAAAGGAATGGTAAAAATGAAAAAAAATTTAAATATTATATTAACAATTGTAATTATATTTTTAATTTGTTTCTCAGTTATCTTTTATTTCAATAATAAGAAAAATGTGGCATCTACTAAAACGAATCCAGAAACAGAGGAAACCGAAAATCTAGAGGGAGATATCGAAGAAAAAGATGAAGAACAGGATTTAGAAATAGATCAAGAGATTGATGATACAAACGAAAATCAAGATGTGAATACGAATAAAAATCAAGAAAATACATCAGCAAATAATCAAAAACAAACTACAAGTAGCAATTTAGTAAAAGAAGAAATCGTCATACCTAATACACTTCCAACAGAGCAGACACCATCAAAATCAGAAAATATGATTATTATTACAGAAACTAAGAAACCTAGTTCAACAGAAAATACACCACCTATTATAGTTGATAACAATAACAATAGTAATGAAACTAATAAACCAAACTCGAATCCTTCTGATAAAGTAGATTCTGATACTACTTTAGATAAAGATGAAAAACCAAATTCAAACAAAACAGCTCAAGAAGTAATTAGCGAAATGGGCGCTGGCTGGAACTTAGGGAATGCATTAGATAGTACAAATTACCAAAAAGAGTTTCTAAATAGTAAAAAAAATATTTCTTATTATGAAACTTTATGGGGAAATCCAATTACTACAAAAAGCATGATTGATGCTATTAAAAAAGCAGGATTTAAAAGTATCCGTGTTCCTGTTACTTATTATGATCATATGTCAAAAGATGGAACAATTGATGAGAGATGGCTTGACAGAGTAGAAGAAGTAATTAATTATGTATTAAAAAATAATATGTATTGTATTCTTGATATCCATCATGATACTGGTTTATATCCTGGAGGATCCTTTATTGTTGCTGACTCTGATAAGTTTGAAGAAAATGCCTTGAAATTAGCAAGAATGTGGTTACAAATCGGTGAACGTTTTAAGAATTATGATGATTATTTAATCTTTGAAGGATTTAATGAAATGGTTGACAAAAATAAAACCTATGATTGGAATAGTGGTTATCAGCATACTCTTACAGTTTACAAATTAAACCAAGTTTTTGTAGATACCGTAAGAAGTATTGGTGGAAACAATGCAACTCGTTTTTTAGCAGTATCTACCTTTGGTAGTATCACAGATGATCAAAAATTATCTACTTTTACATTACCTAAAGATACTGTCAAAGATAAAATCATTTTAGCACTGCACGATTATGTGGATACAACGAGTGGAATTGATAGTATGTTTGAAAGAATTAAAAATCATTGTAAGTCTAGAAATATTCCTGTTATTTTAGATGAATATGGCATGTTACAAAGTAATTTTAAATCAGAAGAAGAAAGAGCAAAGATGACTAGTTATTATGTTAAGGAAGCAAAAAAGTTGAATATTGCTTGCTATTGGTGGGATAATGGAAAAAGAAATGAATATTCTATATTTAATAGAAATAGCTTAACATGGGAATTCCCTAAAATTAAAGATGCCATTATAAAGGCTTCCTAGTAGAGTTTAAAAAAAATAAAAATTGATTATTTAAAAATCAATTACAAGGTATTAACAAAGTGATATATTCAAAACAAATATATTACTTTTTATTATGTATTATAAAAAGACCATTGTCAAAAATCCTTTGGCAACAGCATAAAATCAATTTTTTTCTTTATTTCTTTTTTCTTTCTTATCCTTTAATTTTGCTCTTAATTTATTTACTTTCTTCTTAATCTCTATAAATTGTTCTTTATTTAATCCTTCTACTTTTGGAAAAGCGTTTAAAAGTCTTGTAGTAAAGAACGTATATCTTTCAAGTGCTTTATTTCTAAGTTTTATAATATCAGCAGATGCATCGCGCTTTCCATAGTTCATAGATGACAACTTAATCTTCGTTAATACAGCAATAGAAATACTAACATCGAATAGAAAAATCATAAACAAAATAGCAGATAATACATATAAAATAGTCGTTGGAAGTAAATCAAGGAAAAGGAAAAAAATTGGATTTAGAAAATCAACTACTATTACTCCTGCCATTCCAAATAGAATACTATTTAGAAGACACACTCTTCCATTAATATTAAAAGAAAGATGTGAGTAATCCCACCAACGAACTTTAAATATTTTCTCTAAAATATAACTAGTGATAAATTCTACTATTGTACATAGCATAAGTGACATCACAAAAAGAGCCACGATATCATGTTTATACTTTTCTAAAAAAAGACACATTAATATAGTACTAAAACCGTAAATTGGCAAGTAAGGACCAATCAAGAATCCCCTATTTATTACTAACTTTCTACTCTCAATCGTACAATAAATAATTTCACAGAAATATCCTAACAAAGAATAAATTATAAACAATAAAAACAAATAACAACAATAATGAATCACTACTACCACCACTTCTTAAATCTATAATAAAACAATAACTAAAATCCCAACAAACAAACAATATACTGAAAAATAGATAAGTTTTCCATTTTTTACAATATTAGCAAACCACTTCGTAAAGACATAAGTAAAAATTCCCGCTAGTATAGTAGCAATTATATAAAGAATCCACATACTACTGGAAATAGACATCTCTAATAAATCTTTTACTCCTAAAATAGAGGTTGCAATAGAAATTGGTATATATAAAATAAATGAGAAATGAAAGGCAGTCTCTCTTTTTAAATCTTGAAACATTCCTCCTACAATAGTAGCACCACTTCTACTAATTCCAGGAATAATACTAACCATTTGACAAAGTCCAACGATAATTGCATCTTTAAAAGAAATATTATCTCTTTCCTTTTTTCCTGTAAAATCTTTAATTAGAAACAAGAAAACAGCAGTTAGTAAAAGCATGACTCCTAAGAATTTTATGTTTTCTTCCAATGCCTCTAGTAAATTTAATTTTGTTACTATTATACCTGCAACACCAGCAGGAATTGTAGCGAGAATTATTTTTAAACAATAATTAAAATCATTTTGGATACCCTTGTTCTTATTTTTACCAAGAAGATAAGCAAAAAAAGACTTTACCAATTCTATAATATCACTCCAAAATAGTATTATAATGGCAACTAAACTTCCAAAATTAGTAAGTGTTGCAAGAGTTTGAAAGTCAATAGTTACACTTTGATTCAATTTTTCTAAAACCGTTTGCAAGATCAAAATATGACCACTACTAGATACAGGGATTGGTTCAGTTATCCCTTGCAAAATTCCCAAAAATATATATTCTAATAATTCTATCATCTTATCCCCCTATTCATCTCCTAATTTATAACCAATAACACTAGCTACAAAAAATAGTACAATTCCTATTAACAATTGAATAATGGTAATATCTACACCAATAATTGATTTAACTAGTCCAATAAAAGAGGCGAAGACAAAACCCAAGATGGCATAATAAGTTGCTGTTTCAAATTTTTGAAATAAAAATTCTATTAATTTTGCCACTACGATAATTCCAACGATTACTCCAATTCCAAAAGGAATTAAAATCAATAAGTTGTGTAATATATGATTTGTATTGGTTAAGTCACTTACTATCTTTACAATTGGTTTATAAAATCCTATTAACATAAGAACAAAAGATCCACTAACTCCAGGAATTACCATTGTTGCAGCAGCAAGAACTCCAACTAGGAAAAGAAGAAAATACATCAAAATAGATGGACTACTTAAATTAACAGAAAAATCCCCCTCACTCATAAAAGCCATAATCGCTACCAATGAAAAAGTAAAGAAAAACAAAATAAAGTTAATAGGTTTCTTTTCTTTATCCTTTACTTTTCTAGCAATTAGTGGAATGCCCCCTAAAATTAAACCAATAAAGAATAAAGTGGTTGGAAATGGATAATTCTCTAGA